>CAJONF010000175.1 GCA_905236665.1 uncultured Selenomonadaceae bacterium
ACGCGCCGATTTTTTCCGTAAGCAAGCTGAGCACCCATTGCCGCAGGAAGTCCGAAACCCATTGTACCTAAACCACCCGACGTAAACCAAGTGCGCGGCTCTTGAACGTGTAAATGTAACGCCGCCCACATTTGGTGTTGCCCAACGTCTGTGGCGTATGCAAAATTTTTTCCTGCTGTCTTTTTAGCAATCTGATTCATCGCCCAAGGAACCGTTAGCCTGTCAACTTGATAATCGTAGTCGTATTCTTCCTGCCAACTTTCAATCTGCCGCCACCAATCGACACGCGGTTTACTTGCCTCATGCCGCATTAAAAGTTTCAAGATAACCTGCATATTTCCCGCCAGACCGAGACTGCCCTCAATGTTCTTGTCAATTTCTGCGGGATCTATATCAATGTGAATAAATTTTTTTGAGCGCGTGTACTTCGCCACGTTGCCGGTTTGTCTGTCGCCAAAACGTGAACCAATCGCGATAATTAAATCAGCCGCCGCGATTGCGTGATTTGCCGCCTTTTTGCCATGCATACCTGCGAAGCCGAGATTTTGCGGATGATTGCGCGGAACTGCGCCGATACCCATTAACGTGTTGACGACGGGCAAATTAAATTTTTCAATGAACGCGATAATTTCCTTTGACGCGCCCGCCGAAATCGCTCCGCCGCCAACGATAACTGCAGGGCGTTCAGCTTTGGCAATTTCTTCAGCCGCCTCCGCCGCGCAGATGATGAAGTCCGCGTCCGGTTGAGTGGAAATTTTTTCTTTAACTTCCTGAGCTCGCCAATCAACTTCCGCAAAAAAAATATCTCTGGGCACGTCGACAAGCACCGGACCACGTCGCCCGCTCATTGCAATTTCAAATGCTTGGCGAATCGTCGGAACTAAAAGCCGCGCCTCTTTAACTTTGAAATTATGTTTGGTGACTGGCATTGTTATATCCAAAATGTCCGTCTCTTGAAAAGCATCGCGTCCCAAAAGCGCGGTATCGACTTGCCCGGTTATTGCCACGAGCGGAATTGAATCCATAAACGCTGTAGCAATCCCCGTAACCAAATTCGTCGCGCCGGGGCCTGAAGTCGCCATACATACGCCGACCTTGCCCGTCGCCCGCGCATAACCATCAGCCGCGTGTGCCGCATTCTGTTCATGCGTCACCAAAATTTGTTTGATTTCTTTTTCGTCAACAAGAGCGTCATAAAGCGGCAGAATCATTCCGCCAGGATAGCCGAAAATCATATCCACGCCGCGTTCGCGCAGACATTCGACAATAGCCCTCGCGCCGGTCATTATCATAAAATCACCTCGTCAAATTCTTTAACTTCTGCGCCGAATTTTATCACAAAAATTTTTCTCACGTCTATAAAAATTTTTACAAAAAAAATCGCCCGTCGAATTGATGAGCGTTTGTTATCTTCTGTTTAATTGTCGTCTAGTCATTTCTTGAATTAATTCTATTGCGCCGCGTCCCAGCCCCGTTTCCCGTGAAATATTTTCGATTGACATTCCAGCCAAGAGCATTTCTTTGACTATGGAGGCGTCTGTCGTTTCTAATTTTAAATCGCGGCGTTCAGGCAAAATTTCTTTTTTGGGCGGAATTTTTTCAGGCGGCGTTTCTTTTGTTTTTGGTTGAATAGCGGTGCTTTCTTCCGCCGCTTTTATCGCGTCGAGAGCCGCCTTTCTAACGTCGCGGGCGGAGCGTGAAGTTTTTACGCGGCGTTTACGTTGCAGAGCTTGTGCTTGATTGTCTTCGTGAACTTCGGGTGGATTTTTTGCCAGTTCCGCTGAGGCTTCGGTTAATTTTTTGCGCGTGGATTCGATTTTCACGGGATCTGCTTCAACGATTTTTACTGGCTGTTTATTTTCCGGTGAAAGGACTATCGAAGAGCGCGGCGCAGGTTTTTCCGGTTTAGGCGGTTCAGCGATTGATTCTTCCAAAATTTTATCGAAGTCTTTGTCCTCGACTTTTGGGCGGATAATTTGCGGCATTGTGATTGGTCCCAGCGGATTAATCGGTGTGGGCGGCGGAGTTACCTGCGTCATTGGCACCTTTGGAATCGGCATGGGCGGGGTTATCGGTGCAATGGGCGCGTTAGCTATTGGCGGAGTGGTATGCGGGATAATCGGTGTGACAAGCGGCGACGTCATTTGCGGAATTGTCACGGGCTGTTGAATTGGAACGGGCGTTGACATTGCCAGATTTAATTTCCGTTCGACCGTGTCCATTTTCCGTTGCATAGAATTTATTTCAGTGCCCGCGTCGTCAAGGCGTGCCAACAAGTCGCGAATTTCGCCGGATTGTCCCTCGCTTTTCTTTAGCAATTTTTTCAGCTCTGAAACGCGCCCTTCAAGTTCAGTTCGGTTACGTTCGGATTCGTCCAAAACTTTTTCTAAATGCGTGACGTGATTTTCCATGCGCCCGATAATTTCGTTAGCTGTCCGCTCCAATTCGCTTTTAAGTTTTCCGGTTGAGTCTTCGACTTCTCTGCGCTCCATGATGTCCTGCTTGCGTCTGCGCGAATTTGACCACACAACGAAGACAATTCCCGCGCCCACAGCGATAAGCAGGAGCATTATTTCAATAATCATCACTGCTACCCAATTATAAAGAAATATCCAGGAAGTAGCCGCGCTTAGGGTCTACAGCGTAATTTTCTTCTTCATCAGCCGGCTCATCATGTTTTTGGCGGCTCCGATAATAATAACCGCCTTGTCTGCTTCGGCGTTCGGGATCATCTTTAATTACGCGTCCTTCCGCTTCTTCTTTATTGCGAACCTGCTTTTGTTTCAGCTGAGCGTCTTGTTTTTCGCGCACCGCTTGAAAATCCTGTTGCAGAGCCGCCGCGTGATTCATGTTGTGTTGAACTTGGGCGGCATTATTTGCGTTCGCATATGTCATTTGCACACCAACCGGCGCAAGTTCCATAATCAATCACTCCTTAATTACGCATTGCTTTTAATACGATCCAACGTCGACTTCGCCTTCGTCGTTAATGTAAATGGTGCAGTGCCTGTACTCGGATTGAATACTTTTTAAAATGTTGTTGACAGAAAGGCGCACGCCGGGATAAATCGTATCGCTGACTTTGATTCGACCGTTCTTCATGCTAGCAAGCAACGATTCAATTTCTAAAATTCTCTTCTCATCGCGTTTAATCTGTCCTGCTAGCGGGAATTGAGAGCGCGTCAAGGCGTTTATCGAATCAATGCGGGTCTGCGGCAATTTATTTATATCAATCTTCGACAGCGTGTTGAGCGTCTGGGTTATATGTGTCAAACGTTTCTTTGATTCTTTATAAGTTTTCCGCAAATCTTGATACTCTTTTTGCAAATTCGGATCGACGCCGACAGAAACTTTCGTGACGACAAAGGAAGAATTGCCGATAACTTTAACAGAAATTTCCGAACCAGCGACTGCGTGCCCACCGGTTATTTGCCCATGCTTATCCTCCATGATGATTCTTTTGCCTGCGCGAATCTGCGAGTGTAGAGCAATGTCCGAAATGTAAACGTCATTGCCCGCCTCAATCAGCGCGTTTTCTGCAAAGGCAGTTCGCACGTCGTGTTCTGCGAAAACTTTTACACGCTCCGCGCCCGTGATGCCGCCGCTTATATAGACGTTGCGTCCGGTGACTTCTGCGCCATTAATCGAGCCTTTAATTTCAATATCGCCCGTCGCTTTAACTTTAAAACCGTGTTCAACATCGCCGGTGATTTTAACGGTGCCGTCAAATTCAATATCGCCCGTAGATACGCCGACCGAACCTTTTATTTCCAACCGCGGATCAACGCTGATTCGTGAGCCTTTATCGACAATCTGCCCATTGACCGTGGCAATCAATCTGTGTTCGCCGACGACCTTAGTATTTTTTCCTTCTGGCATGGGAATGGGACGACCGTTTTGCGCAGGGACAGGTTCACCTAAAATATTTTTACCGGGCGTGCCTTTTGTCTGCGGAATACGAATTGCCAGCGTCTGATTTTCTTTAGCCAACACGAAAAGATTTAAGTCTTTATAGTCAACCTTGTCATACTCATCGAGAACCGGCTTGCCCTGAATACCCAAATCAAATTTTCTATCGATATAAGCGTTTTCGCCCGATATCGGCTGAAGACCTTCTGCGGCAACAAAAGCAGTTAAACCGTTTATGCCCCTGTCTATTGCCTCATCATCAATGCCGTAAACAACGCCCGCCTCGTTCAATGCCGCCATAACCATATCTTTTGTCGGGAGCCGTGCACCTTGGCGCGTGTCGTATTTAATGGTTGCCCTCATCTTGTCGCGGGGGATTTCCACGATAATTCTGGCATAAGGTTCGTCCTCTTCCCTGCCAGCGAATTGTTCATCGCCGGTTACCGCTTCCAGATCTTTCTCGGTTATTTCTACAGGCTCGGCAATTTTTTGCGGGCGACCATTTGCCTCGCGCATTGTCCGCGAAAGCATACCGACATCATAATCCATAACTTTACAATCTCGCAGAATTTGGCGCATATCGGACAACTCAAAAAGACGTTCGCCGTCCACATTGGGGTAAACCGTCAGATAAACGCCGTCCGATCTAAATTCGTATCTGTAACCGGATGCCGGACCGCCCAAGATAAGATTTTCGCTCATCTCGCAGCCTCCTTTCCTAAAGTAAGTCTTCTTTGCTTTGCGCCAAATATCCGCGCATTCTTATAATCGCCTTTGTGTGCAGTTGGGAGATTCGCGCCTCGGTTAAGTGAAGAATTAAGCTGATTTCCTTTAGCGTCATCTCTTCATAATAGTAAAGCGACACGACCGTCCGTTCTTTTTCGGGCAGACGCTCTATCGCTTTTGCTAGCGTTTCTTTAAGCTCAAAAAGTTCCGTGGAGTTGGCGGGGTTCATGTCTACAGCTTCATTGGTATCCGTTTTTAAATATTCTTCCAGCGGAATAACCGTCGCCGAATTGCATTGCCCTATCAGAATTTGCAATTCATCAACAGAAATTTCCAGCGCATTGGCAACTTCCTCATCTGTTGCCGACCGACCAAATTCCGTTTCCAGCCGACAAACCGTTTGTTCATACTTGCGAATTTTTTGGCGCATGGAAACTGGTAGCCAATCTTTTGAGCGCAGATAATCAATCATTGCGCCACGAATCCGCACGCCCGCATAAGTTTCAAATTTTATATTGCGCGTGATGTCGAAACGGTCAATCGCGTCGAGCAACCCGAAAAAACCGCTGCTCAAAAGGTCGTCCTTGTCCAAATGTTGCGGCAGACTAACCGCCAACCGCCCGCAGACAATCTTAACGAGCGGCAAATAATTTTCGGCTATGGCGTTGCGAATTTCCACAGATTTTGTTTCCCTGTATTTTAGCCAAAGTGCCGTCATATCTTTTGTCTTCGCGTCACTTTCCATAGTTGATTCACCGTTCCTTAGTTACAGCCACAAGCTACAAGCTATTAAAATTCATCGGGCGAAAAGTATCGTCCGGTTCTTCCTGTTCGTGCAGATATTCTTTGCGGTTAAAATTTTCGCCGGTTTCCTCAACGGGCGCATCGTCCACAAAATGTTCAAGCTCCCGTTTCGTCTTGAAAATCGCGTATTCCTCGCAACTCATCAAAAAAATAAAACTCACCAAGCTAGTAAAACAAAAGGCTGAAAAAGTCCGCGACGCGACAGTTGCGCCGCTCACGAAATCGCTTGTCAGCCCGGAGATAAGTACAATAAGCAATGAGACCATGCCGACCGCCAGTGAGATTATTATCCTTTTGATAGGCATGACGCTTTCCAGATAGTTGTAAAATCCTGTTGTCAAGGTTTTTCACCACATTTTAAGGGAAAAGGGAAAAGTTTTATCTCTTATCCCTTTTTCCTTCAGATATTCTTTTCGCCACGATCGATTGTTTTGACTTTGTAAGAGCCGGTGTTCAGGTCGATAGAAACTGTGCGCCCATAATTGCCGCCCGTGTCTTCGGCGATAACTTTAATGCCGTTGCGTCTTAGAATTTGCTTGCAAGTTTCAGCGTTACGAGTTCCCACGCGCATAATATCTGTTGCATTGGAAAAGGCGAACATCTGCGCACCACCGGCGATTTTTGCCACGAGCCGCGAACGCGAAGCTCCAAGTGCAACTACATCATTAATCATGAGCGGAATACCGGTATCCGCGAATTTTGCAGGGTTATCGCTCGATCTTGCCTGAGTGCTGTCGGGCAACATGATATGCAAAAGCCCGCCGATTTTGCGTTGCGGGTCATAAAGCGAAATGCCAATACAGGAACCTAAACCATAACTAATAAGGGTAGACGGACTGCGCCCGACCTTGTAATCAGCCATGCCGACTTTGATAAGGTCTGCCATAATTATTCAACTCCCACGGCCTTGACCAGGGTGCCCAATGAGCCGGGGTCTGGAACAAGGAAAAAGTGTCCGTTAATGCTGTCATCTTCTGCCAAAAATTTTGTTTCTATAACCATTGCGTGATCGCCCATTTGTCCCAGCTGAACAAGGACAACATTTAAAATTGCGCCCGCCATATCCATTGCCAGCGACGGTATCGACGGAACCATAGAAATATTTGTAAAGTGGAAAAACGCGTTGAGATAGGAGCCGGTTAAAATGTTGCCGACTTCTTTTAACGCGGAGATATCCATTTCGTCAAGTTCCTGCGTGGTGCCGTGCGGTCTACCCATTAAATCATCAACAAGGAAGAATGCATTTTTTTTCGGCATGAGGAAAAGGATATTGCCGGGAGCTTTTCCATAAACACGCAGGAACACAGCAACGATAATTGCATCGGGACCGCCCACCAAGTCGGGAACATCTTCAATCGGGATGAGCGAAACTTTCGGGACATTCATATCAATTTTTTTGTTGACGACTTGCGAAAGAGCCGTGGCCGTATTGCCTGCACCGATATTGCCAATTTCGCGCAGAGCGTCCAGCTGATTCGGAGTCAAGTCAAATTCATCGATCATTTAAAACACCTCTCTTATAGTGCGTAACAAACCAGTTCCTAGTTCCTAGTTCCTAGTTTCAATTTGCGTTGACAATTTCTTCAAGATTGAGCATGGTGACAAGCCGCCCGTCGATATTGCCAATGCCGCTCAAGAATTTTTCCATTGCCTTATCGCTTACAGTTTTTTTCGGGTCAACAAGTTTACTACGAATTGTTAAAACTTCCGTAACGGCGTCAACCAGCATACCAACCTGCAAATCGCCGACGATAACCGTAACGATTCTGCTCAAAGAAGTATAAGGCGTTTCTTCAATGCCCAGCCGCTTTTTCAAGTCGATAACGGGCATAACGGAGCCGCGCTGATTGATGACGCCCTTTATAAAACTAGCCGCGAAGGGCACACGCGTTATATCAACCAGGTTGCGGATTTCCTGCACATGAAAGATATTCACGCCGTATTCTTCATCGCGCAGTTTAAAGGCAACAACCTGCATTGCTATTACTTCTTCTTCTTCTTCCAATGAAACGGGTTTATTCGCCACGCTGTCTTTAGCCATAAAAATTCCTCCTTTTTAGGTTATTGGAACTGTTAACCTAGTTAAGCATTGTTGCAACGTCAAGAATCAAAGCAACACGACCATCGCCGAGCACCGTCGCGCCAGAGAACATCTTCAAGCCCATAAACAAATTGCCCAACGTCTTTATAACAATTTCCTGCTGACCAATCAATTTATCAACAACGATACCCGCTTTGGAGTCGCCCGCGTGCACAACCACGACAAAAAGTTCTTTGGTGTCTTTAATGTGCGGAACCATTAAAGATTCTTCCATACGGATAATCGGGATAATTTCGCCGCGCAGGACGATAACTTCATTGTTTTGCACGGTGCTAATGTCGCTGGGCTGTATGCTCAATGTGCTGTCGATTGAGGCAAGCGGGATTGCATACATTTCGGATTGAACTTGAACGAGCATTGCTTGGATAATAGCCAAAGTCAGCGGCAGTTTAATTTTAAAAATGGAGCCTTCGTTAACGTGCGTTTCAACGTCAACTTGTCCGGAAAGAGATTCGATTTTACTTTTAACAACGTCCATGCCGACGCCGCGTCCGGAAATATCGCTGATTTTCTCCGCCGTCGAAAAACCAGGCAGGAAAATAATTCTCACAGCATCCGAATCTTCC
>CAJONF010000176.1 GCA_905236665.1 uncultured Selenomonadaceae bacterium
ATCACAGTTCCCGTCGGCGAAGAATGTTTAGGGCGCGTCTTCAATGTCTTGGGGCAAACCGTTGACAACAACCCTAAACCTGTCGGAAATAAAAATTGGCGTCCCATTCACCGCAAAGCCCCGACATTTGAAGAGCAAGAAACTTCCACGCAAATTCTTGAGACGGGCATTAAAGTTGTTGACTTAATCGCGCCATATTCCCGCGGCGGTAAAATCGGCTTGTTCGGAGGCGCGGGTGTTGGCAAAACAGTTCTGATTATGGAGCTGATTCACAACATCGCTACGGAGCATGGCGGCTACTCGGTATTTTCCGGCGTCGGTGAAAGAACTCGTGAAGGTAACGACCTTTGGACAGAAATGACAGAATCCGGCGTTATCGACAAAACCGCGCTGGTTTATGGACAGATGAACGAACCGCCGGGTGCTCGTATGCGCGTAGGCTTAACCGGCTTAACCATGGCAGAATATTTCCGCGACGTGCAAGGAAAAGACGTTTTGCTGTTTATCGATAATATCTTCCGTTTCATTCAAGCTGGCTCGGAAGTTTCGGCGTTATTAGGTCGTATGCCGTCCGCCGTCGGTTATCAGCCTACACTCACCACGGACGTTGGCGCATTGCAGGAGCGTATCACTTCAACTAAAAAAGGTTCAATAACTTCTGTGCAAGCTGTTTACGTCCCCGCTGATGACTTGACAGACCCTGCACCTGCCGCGACGTTCACACACCTTGACGCAACGACAGTTCTTAGCCGTCAAATCGCGGAGCTAGGAATTTATCCCGCCGTTGACCCGCTTGACTCAACCAGCCGTATCCTTGATCCTAACGTTATCGGGCGTGAACATTACGAAGTTGCTCGCGGTGTACAGGCGGTTTTGCAGAAGTACAAAGAATTGCAAGATATCATCGCGATCCTCGGAATGGAAGAACTTTCCGACGACGATAAATTGACAGTCAGCCGCGCCCGCAAAATTCAGCGTTTCTTATCGCAACCGTTCGCCGTCGCTGAAGCCTTCACCGGTTCGCCCGGCAAATACGTCGCGCTCAAAGATACAATCCGCGGCTTTAAAGAAATTCTTTCCGGTAAATACGACGACTTGCCCGAAAACGCGTTCTACATGGTCGGCGGCATTGAGGAGGCCGTTCAAAAGGCTGAAAAACTCAAGGAGGCGTGATTCATGTCCACAATCCTGCTTGAGGTTGCTACACCCGATAAAGGCGAAGTTTACGCTAAAGATATTAATATGCTCATCACCCGTTCGATTAGCGGCGAACTGGGAATTTTGCCTAAACACGCTAATCTTTTGACGGAACTTATCCCGCACGCCATGCGCATTAAAGAAGGCGGTGGTGAAACCCAGCTTTTTATCAGCGGCGGATTTATGGAAGTCACTCCAGAAAAAATTACAATCCTAGCTGACGCGGCGGAAGCTCCCGACGAAATCGACATTGAACGGGCACAGGCTGCTTACAAACGCGCAGAAGAACGAATCACCACTTACAAGAGCGCACCCAAAAATCACGAAGAAATTGATATCGACAGAGCAGAGGCGGCCCTTGCCAGAGCAAAAGCCAGACTGCTTGTCAAAGGCGTTCCTATCGCTTAAAAAATTTTCTCATATAAAATTTCCCTCGACACAGCGTCGGGGGTTTTTTGTACTAAAAAAATCCCGCCGAAAATTTCAGCGGGATAAAATTTTTATGTCAAGAAATCATTTTCCCTTTATATCCGAAGCGCAATGCGAACATTTGGTCGCGTCATCAGCTACAACTTCGCGGCAATAGGGGCATTTACGCGGATCAGGCGGTGGAGGTGGCGGTGCCGGCATAAAACGATTAACTTGCTTAATTAAAATGAAAATCGCTGTGGCAACAATCAAAAAGTCCAGACAAGTATTTAAGAATGCACCGTAAGCAATAATCGGCGCACCGGCTTCTTTGGCGGCGGCAAATGATTCGTATTCGACGCCAGAAAGATTTATGTAGAAATTTGAAAAGTCCACTTTGCCGAGCAACAAGCCCAGCGGCGGCATTAAAATATCTGCCGTAAACGAGGAAACGATTTTACCGAACGCCGCGCCGATTACTACACCAACAGCAAGATCTAAAACATTTCCCCGCAATATAAACTTCTTCCATTCGTCTATCAAGCTACTCACTCCTTGACAATAATTTAAACTTCCTTAAGGAAATTTTTCGCACGAATGATAACAAAAAAAGTTTGTAATGTCAAACAACCGATCCAGTCGTATGTCTCTTGAATTTTATTTCACTGCGCGATTTGCGTAATATATTTTGATGTCCTTGATAAGTATCGTAGCTATCTGGCGATTATCACATAAGGTGCAATTTTTTGTTTTGACTTCAAGCAAACTTTGCTGTATAGTGCCAAACATAGCAAAGGAGGTGAACTCAATGCATCTCGCGGACTTTCTAAACGTGAATATCTAATGCTCCGCATGAGGTGCTTTTTCAGTAAAAATCCCTACAACGTTACAATCGAATGCCATAAGCATAAAAATTTGGTAAATAATTTTTAACAACTTAAATTTTTAAAGGAGAATTTTTTTTATGCAGATAACCAAAACTTTTCTCGACGGCGTATTGATTATTGAACCGAAAGTTTTTGGGGATTCCCGCGGCTGGTTCATGGAAACTTGGTCGGCAAAAAAATTTGAGGACGCCGGTTTAAATTTTAATTTCGTACAGGATAATCAATCTTTTTCCGCTCAACGCGGCACCCTGCGCGGCTTGCACTATCAAACGGCTCCTTTTGCACAGGCAAAACTCGTTCGTTGCACGCGTGGAAAACTTTTGGACGTGGCCGTTGACATTCGCGAAGGCTCCAAAACTTTTGCAAAATGGATTTCCGTTGAACTTACCGCAGAAAATAAAAAACAATTACTAATTCCCCGCGGTTTTGCACACGGTTTTTTGACTTTAACTGACGATGTTGAGATTCAATATAAGGCAGATAACTTTTATGCGCCGAATTGTGACGGAAATATTCGCTGGAATGACGAAAAAATTAAAATTGATTGGCCTTTTGAACCTAAAATTCTTTCAAATAAGGATTTAAACGCGCCAACTTTGCAAGAACGGCTCGAAAATGGCGATTTGAGGTTTTAATTATGGAATTAACGGCAGAGCAAAAAGCGGCAGTTGACGCACGCGGAGAAAATTTATTAATCGCGGCGGCGGCTGGTGCAGGAAAAACGCGAACTTTAACCGAACGAGTAATAAAATTAATCGAAGAAAATTCTTGCAATGTCGACGAAATGTTAATCATGACTTTTACGAACGCGGCGGCTCAAGAGATGCGCTCGCGAATACAATCCGCGCTGATGAAACGTTTGGAAACGGAAATTGACGAAAAAAATCAAGAAAAACTCGAACGACAGATAATTCTTTTGAGCGGCACGCAAATTTCAACATTCGATTCGTTTTGTCAATCGGTTTTGCGCAGAAATTTTTCTCGAATTGATTTGGATCCAAAATTCCGCACAGCGAATGAAAATGAACTCCAAATTTTAAAAAATGAAGTCATTGAGGAGCTTTTTGAGGAAAATTACGCGAACGGCGACGATATTTTTAAAAATTTTACAGACGAATTCGGCGGAAATGTTCACGGCGATGAAAATATTCATGAAATGATTATCAAACTGCACGACTTTTCTTTGAGTATGCCTTATCCAAATAAATGGCTCGATTCGCTCGCAAAACCTTACGAATTGAAAGAAAATGCTCGTCTTGACGAAAATATTTGGTTTAAATTTCTTAAACCGTACATTTTTAGCACGTTAAAAAAGATTTTTGCTGAATGTGAAGAGGCTCAACAAATCGCCGACGCAAATAAAATAAAAGTTACGGCTCTTACTACAGAAGCCGAACAATTCAATAATATAAAAATTTCGCTTGACGATTGGAATGCGCTTTACGAAAAAATTTGCGATTTTAAGTTCGGAAAAATGGCTGGTGGCAGAATTTCTGAAGAAAAAAAAGCCGCTAAAGCAGAAATAACCGCTTTGCACGACAGTTATAAAGAAAAATTTGAGACTTTACGCAAAAAATATTTCCTCGCTGATGAAAATAAACTGCTTGCCGATATTCGCGAACTTGCCACGCCAATTAACGAATTAATTAGAGTTACAAAAGAATTTGCAAAGAAATTTTCTGCTGCAAAACGTGAGCGCGGCATAATAGATTTCGCCGATATGGAGCATTTTGCGCTAAAAATTTTCGATAATTCGCCCGAAGTCACCGCTTTTTATCGCGAAAAATTTAAATTTATAATGGTTGACGAGTACCAGGATACAAACGGCGTGCAGGAAGCGATTATTCAAAAAATTTCACGCGGCGATAATCTTTTTTTTGTTGGCGACGTAAAACAGTCAATTTATCGTTTCAGACTAGTTGATTCTGCGAATTTTAAGGATAAAATGGCTAATTATCGCTGTATAAATCTCTCAAAAAACTTCAGAAGTCGGGAAAAAATTATTACGGCGGTAAATGAAATTTTTAAACGGCTGATGAATAAAAGTGCAACTGAAATCGATTATAATACGGCATCTCAACTGCAATTCGGAGCAAATTACGAAATTGGCGATAAATATTTCGACGAAAAGCCCGAATTTTTTTATATTAAGACCGAAAGAGATGACGATAATAAAGATATTGAACTGGAAATGCGTTTTATCGCGAAAAAAATTCATGAATTAATCGCGTCGAAAAAATTAATTCGCGACGGTGAAAATTATCGTCCCGTGCAGTTAAAAGACATTGTAATTTTGCACCGTTCACCAAAAACGCAGGCTTTTGAGATTCTAAGCACGCTAAAAAAGTACGGGGTGCCCGCATATGTTCCGAACGAAGAAAATTATTTTCGGGCGAATGAAATTCAAGTTATCGTCAGTCTTTTGAACATTTTGGACAATATTCGGCAAGATATTCCGCTTGCGGCGGTAATGTTAAGCCCGATTGGCGGATTTAGTGCAGAAGAACTCGCCGAACTGAGAATTGCGACACCTGATGAAGATTTTTACACTGCTGTAAGCCGCGGAACAGAAAAATGCAAAAATTTCTTGAAAAAAATCAATAAATGGCGTGATTTTGCTCGACAATTAAGCGTTTCGGAACTTTTGAGCAATCTTTATCGTGAAACGGGCTATTATGATTTTGTCGGAAAAGAAATTCGCGGTGACACTCGACAGGCGAATTTGCGAATTTTAATTGACCGCGCAACCGATTTTGAGGCTACAAATGCTCGCGGATTGTCTAGTTTCGTTGAATTTATAAAAAAATTGGGCGATATAAACAAAGATTTGTCAACTGCGACGACTTTAGGCGAAAATGAAAACGTCGTGCGAGTCATTACGATTCATAAGAGCAAAGGTTTAGAATATCCGATAGTTTTTGTTGCGGGCGTGGGAAAAATGTTCAATTTGGAAGATTCTACGCGTGCAAAACTGTTTATGCACCGAGAATTTGGCATTGGAGCGCACAGAACGCCGAAAAATTCTTTATTAAAAGTAAAAACTCTGGCGACACAAGCCGTTTCAAAGAAAATTTTGGACGAATCAATTTCGGAAGAATTGCGACTTTTATACGTGGCTTTGACGCGGGCGGAAGAAAAATTATTTTTAGTGGGAAAAACGACGGAAAATGTGCTAAAAAAATTGCGTCAGGTCGATAAAATGGAAGATTATGATATTTTATCGGCAAAAAAGTTCATGGATTGGCTTTTACCGATAAAAAATGCGCTAAAACCGTTCATTTCGTCGCATTTAGTCGAGGTTTCCGATATTTTGGAAATTAAAGAGCGTTCGATAGAAGAAGAACAGAAAAAAATTTTACCGGCTCCCGAAAAATTTCCGACGACGCCAATTTCAAAAATTCCCGCAAAATTATCCGTTACAGAGCTAAAACGTCGCGCAGAAGAAGAGGATTTGCCGCAGTTAGAAGATTTTATGCGGAAAAAAGAATTTATTTATCGCAGACCGAACTTTTTACAGGTAAAAAAACTTTCAGGGGCGGAGTACGGTTCACTCATGCATAAAGTTATGCAAAATGTGAATTTAAAGGGTGATTTATCGGCAAAAGGAATAGAAAAACAAGTAGCGGAACTTTTAAAACGCGAAATAATTTCTTCGGAGCACGTAAAAGCCGTCAAATTTGATAAAATTGCGCGGTTTTTTGCCAGCGAAATTGGTCAAAAGCTCGTTTCAGCGCAGGAATTTTACCGTGAATTGCCGTTTAGCCGACTGATTGACGCGCAAAAATTTTTCCACGTTGACGAAAAAATTTTTATTCAAGGCATAATCGATTTGCTGTTTAAAGACGCGGCGGGGAATTGGATTTTGCTTGATTACAAGACCGACCGCGATTCAGAAAACATCGGCGAACGCTATAAAATTCAAATTGAGCTGTACGCGGCGGCTGTTGAAGCTCTTTTGCAAATAAAAATCGCCGAAAAGTATCTTTATTTACTCAACGGCGGACGTTTTGTCAAAATTTAATTAAATTTTTATAACGGAACCGGTTAGAATTTTTTCACCGCAACTTTTTATAAAATTTTCTCCTGAACAATGACACGGGAGAATTTTTTTTACGCTAAAACTATTTAATTCGTCAAAAGTCTGCGAAATTCTTTCCAAATTTGCGTTTATTAAGTGAAAACCGCCAATAACAGAATAAATCGGCAGTGAAAATCGCTCGTGCACATCGGCAACAATATTTAAAATGCCCGAATGAGCGCACGCCGTCACAATCGCCAATCCGTTACCTTCGCGCAAAACTAAAACAATTTCATCATCAAAATTATCGGGAATTTTATTCGTGCCGCGCAAAAATTTATCAGAAATAGTTTCAAAATCATAACGCCGTTTAAAATTTCCGACAAGATATGCCGTTTCATCGATTTTTATAACGTCATGGCAAATTTTCTGCGCGATATTTTTTTCTGCCAAAAATTTTTTATCGAAACCACAACCGCGGTAATTTTCGTTGGAAAATTTTTCTTCCCAAAAGTTTTTGCCGGTAAAAACAGTTTCAATCGGCGCGAAATCCAAAAATTTAGGGAAACCGCCCGCGTGGTCGTAATGAGAATGACTGAGCACAGCGATTTTTATTTCCGACAGGTCGACGCCCAAAATTTTTGCGTTATCGCACGCCGCGCCCGTGTGCCCGCAATCAAAAACAAATTTCGTCCGCTCCGTTTGGATAAAAAAACTCAAGCCGTGTTCCGCAATAAGTGGCGAGCCGTCGGGCTTTGTATTTTCAATTAGCACTGTTAAAGTCGTCAAAATTAAATTCTCCCTTCCGTCAAAGAGCTGGGAAATATTTTTTAATAAACAAAAAAACGGCAAGCATATGCCAGCCGAATTAGTTAAAAATTATTTATTGACTTTAATGCACGCCGAAAACTTTTCGTAATTCTCTTTGACGATTTTATTTGTAGTGCTCTGTTCGGATGCCTTCTGTAAAAATTTCCAAGCGTCCTCATATTTTTTTTGCTTAAAATATGCAATGGCAATGTCATTGTAAGCGTCGGCGTTAATCGTCTCGATAGCGAGCGTGGATTCAAAATCACTTATCGCGCCGTTGTAGTCGTCTTTGGCAAGTTTGAGCCGCCCGCGATTGTGCCACGCGTCAACAAATTTTTCATCAATGGCAAGCAATTCGTCATAAGTTTTTATGGCGTCGTCATTTTTGTTAATTTTTTCTTGAGCAAGCGCGAGATCGAAGAGAGCCTCTTTAAGTTCGGATTCGGTGTTCAGCGCGGTTTTAAAATCATCTATTGCGCTGTAAAAATCTTCGCGCTCCATGTTCACCAGCCCGCGATAAACATAAGCCGCCGCCTTGTCATCTTCCAACAAAACTTTTAAATCCGCCGCTTCCATTGAGGCATCGGAGGCATCGGGCATTTGCGCCTGCATCCACAAATTCAAAATATCTTCGCCGTAATGATTGCCTGGCACTGCCCACACGCCGTTTAATTCTGTCCATTTGGTCAGCTTGCCAAAAATCTGCGGACGGAATTTTTTTATCAATTCATAGCGCGGGTCAACGACTTCAACTTTAGGCGGGCGTTTTGAGGCGTAGGAAAGCAGATGTTGAATGTGAGCGCGAACGCCGAGTTGTGGTGTTTCAAAGTACGCGCCCTTGACGCCGCCACCGGTCGTGCCCAATCCGCAAAAATTATTTTGTTCGGGGACAACGTCGCCGCCATAAGCCCATACGCCCGTTTCCTTAATCGCCTGGCAAAGTGCAATGTCGGGGCGAATTCCTTCGCGTCCCGCCTCTACGTAATAAAGGTGAACAATATCTTTGACGGTGCAATTTAATTTCGGATTCGGATTGCGCTTGTTAATGTAGTTAACCATTTGTTCCGGCGTAGCTACAGGTTCGCCGAAAATCGGAACGTCGGAATAATTTTCGCGCAGAACAATCATTGGTAAACCGTGCCGCGGTGATTCGACCAGTTCAATTTTTTTTAACTGTTTCTTGTTGAATTTTACTTTAGTTTTTTTATCAGCCGCCGACACACAGACAGTCA
Source organism: uncultured Selenomonadaceae bacterium (assembly GCA_905236665.1). GTDB lineage: Bacteria > Bacillota > Negativicutes > Selenomonadales > Selenomonadaceae > Quinella. Next base: position 8,553 of record CAJONF010000176.1, read on the forward strand.
ACGATAAAATAAAAGTCACGAGCAGTGCAAAGCTTAAAAATTTTTTCATGCGATGTCCTCCTTACACGTTGAAATAATCGATCTTCATGGCGCGTTTGACGCGGTTAAGAACTTTTGACGCTTTAGCGCGGGCTTTCTTCGTGCCTTCCTTGAGAATGTCCATAACTTCATCGGGACGCGCTTCATATTCAGCATGACGGCGGCGAATCGGTTCCAAAGTTTCCTCAAGGACTTCGCGCAGATATTTTTTAACAGCAACATCTCCCAATCCGCCGCGTTGATAATGTTCTTTAAGTTCAGCGACTTTAGCGGTGTCTTTTGCGAAGGCGTCAAGGTACGTGAATACAACATTGCCTTCGACGTGCCCAGGGTCGGAAATTTTTATATGCGTTGGGTCGGTGTACATATTTTTAATTTTCGCGGCGATGGTTGCGCTATCATCACTCAAATAAATTGCATTGCCAAGAGTTTTACTCATCTTTGCTTTGCCGTCAATGCCGGGCAACCTTCTGCAAACTTGACTTTGCGGCAAAAAAATTTCTGGCTCAACCAAAATTCCTTCGCCATAAAGTTCGTGCATCTTGCGGACAATTTCACGTGTCTGTTCAAGCATGGGGGCTTGATCTTCGCCGACGGGAACTAAATTTGCGTCAAAGGCGGTGATATCAGCGGCTTGACTGACGGGATAGCATAAAAATCCGGCGGGTATGCTCGCCTCAAAATTTTTCTGCGCGATTTCGCTTTTGACAGTCGGATTTCTTTCAAGCCGCGATACCGTGACAATGTTCATGTAATAAGCCGTAAGCTCGAACAGTTGCGGAATTTGCGATTGGATAAAAATTGTAGATTTGGCAGGGTCTAAACCTACAGCAAGATAATCCAGTGCGACGTTCAAAATATTTTCGTGAACTTTAGCCGGAGTGCCCGCGTGGTCGGTGAGAGCCTGCGCGTCCGCAATCATGATGTAAATTTCGTCGAACTCGCCAGAATTTTGCAAGCGCACGCGTTCGCGAAGACTGCCGACATAATGACCAAGGTGAAGTTTTCCAGTTGGGCGATCGCCCGTCAAAATTATTTTCATGGTAAATGCTCCTCTGTAAAAAAATTTAGTTGATTATAACACACTACATAAAATTTTCATATACGATAAAAAAATCCCCGCCGAAAATCTATCGACAGGGAAATTTTTTTTATGACGGAAAAATTTTTACTGGGGTTTAATGCGTTTAACTGCTTCGCTGAGCGGCGGGATAATTTGTTTTTTGCGGCTCATGACACCGGGCAAATAAACGTGTGTGCCGCTCGCATCTTTCTTGAACGCCTCGCCGATTAAAGTTTTCGGGGAGCCGGCGTACAAAAGGTAGGTCGCCTCTTCTAAAATATCTGTCGCCATAAGCAAATGCATATCGAAACCTTCACGCTCGCAATTTTCCTTCATGAAGTCAATCAGCTGTCCTTCAATGTTCAGAATTTCTTTCGGATCCATGACGGAAATTTGGCTGACGATGATTCGATAATCGCCGATTTTAAATTCCTTGAGGTCGTTCTTTGCAATTTCGGCGGGAGTTTTATTGCCAATGCCCGCGCCCGCTCTCAACATTGCAAGCCCGTATTCTTTAAGGTCGACGCCGGCAATATCCGCTAAACGTTCAGCAGTCATCTTGTCATAGGGTGTGCAGGTCGGCGATTTGAAAAGAACTGTGTCGGAGATAATCGCGCTTAAAAGAAGTCCAGCGATTGACGGCGGAATTTCTACATCTTGGTGCCAATGCATATTCGCAACGATTGTACACGTGCAACCGACTGGTTCTTGGTGAATATAAATCGGTTCGGAAGTTTGAACGCCGCCGAGTCTGTGGTGGTCGATAATTTCTATAATCTTTGCATCTTCTATACCTTCAACAGCCTGACCGCGTTCGTTGTGGTCGACGAGAATAACTTTTTCGCGGTCGGGCAACATGATTTCATCTGAGGTAACCAAACCAACAAGTTTTCCATTTTCCACGACAGGATAGCTACGGTAGCGGTGTTCATCCATGACGCCTTTAATATCGCTCAACAAATCCATTGGTCGGAA
>CAJONF010000177.1 GCA_905236665.1 uncultured Selenomonadaceae bacterium
CGAAAATTTTTTGCCAAGATTAATCATTGTGCTCTGCAGTCGATTAAGAAAGCCCGTCGCTTGAAAAATTCCCGCGTAAAAGCTCGATAAGCAGACGATTGCAATTACGTTCGCCATAGAAATAATCCCGCCGCCGCTCAAAAGTTTTGAAATTATTTTGTCAGTCGGTGCATAACCCAGCGCAGAAATTTTTAACACGTCATCAAGCGAAATACCCTGAATCCAAAATGCAACCGCCGCGCTTGCCAAAATACTCGTGCCCATCATCAGCTGAACTTTTAAGCGGAGCAATGACAGCACGACGATTAAAATTGCCGGAATTAAAACCAGCGGCTCAATCACGAACGCTTGAGAAAAAATTTTCTGCGCGTTGACAGTTACACCACCTTCGCTCGTGAAAAAAATTCCCGTTGCCAAATAAAAGACGCTCGCCAAAATCAGCGGGATTATTGAAGTCCTAATCATGCCGACAAGATTTTTAAAAATGTCCGTGCGTGTCAGTGTGGCGACGAGTAATGCGCTTGTTGACATCGGCGAACACCTATCACCCAGATAAACGCCCGATAAAATCGCGCCACCCGTCAACCATGTCGGCACGCCAAAACTTTCTGCTATCGCCGCGCAAATTACACCCATTGTCGCGCCCGTGCCAAATGCCGTGCCTGTCAGCGTGGAAACTAGTGCACAAAGCCAGAACGTCATCAGCAAAATTATCGTGGGCGAAAAAAAATCCGCCGTGTAAAAAATTATCGCGGGAATAACGCCACTTGCCCGCCACAGCGCAGTTAAAATTCCAATCAGCACGAACGTAAACAAAATTGTTTTAATCGGCTTTATGCCCGCGTTCCACATAGAAAAAATTTTTCGCGGCGAATGTCCCAATTCGTGCGCATAAAATGAAAAAATCATCAGCCCGAAAATCAGCGCAAATAAAATCGATACGCCAAACATTATGCAACCGAACAATGCGCCTGAAAATATTCCCAGAAAAAAAATTTCTGTCATATTCAATCTCTCCTTGCGAAAAAAATTTTAGCATAATCGTCAAGACGCGGCTAAACTTTTGCTTTACAATTCTTTGAAAATTTTTTAAAATAGCACTGCCAGATTTTTAGTCAGAAGATTGAGCGGGAGGGGAAAGATTATGGTAAATGCGATAGCAGTAATGACTTCCGGCGGCGATAGCCCCGGCATGAACGCGGCGGCTCGTGCGGTTGTAAGAACTGCGCTCTATGAAGGCGTGAAGGTTTTTGGCATAAACAACGGCTACAAAGGTATGCTCGCTGATGATATAATCGAACTCAGTCGGCGTAGCGTCAGCGATTTAATTCAACGCGGCGGCACATTTTTAGGTACAGCTCGTTGCAAAGAATTCAAGACTGAAGAAGGACGCCGCAAGGGTTTGGAAAATCTCCAAAAACATGGGATTGAAGGTCTGGTCATTATCGGCGGCGACGGCTCCTTGACTGGTGGCTCACTGCTTAGCAAAATGGGCGGCATTCCGATTGTCGGATTGCCCGGCACGATTGATAATGACGTTTGGGGTACAGATTATACAATCGGTTGTGACACGGCGGCTAATACTGCCGTTGAGGCGATTAACAAATTGCGCGATACTGCTTCAGCTCATAAACGTATCATGGTCGTTGAGGTTATGGGGCATACTTCCGGTTGGCTCGCTATGGTTTCGGGTATTGCCAGCGGCGCGGAATATATCATCGTTCCCGAAGTCAAATACAATATTGACGAAATGTGCGAAGAGATTGTCGAATCCTACAAGCGCGGTCGTCGCTATACTATTATCGTCGTGGCGGAAGGCGCGTGCTCTGGCGTCGGCTTGAAAAATGTAGTGCAGGAAAAGACCGGCATTGATACCCGCGTTTCTATTCTCGGACATATTCAGCGCGGCGGCTCCCCGACTGTTGAAGACCGCATGAAAGCTTCTCAACTCGGCGAACGCGCAGCACTTGCAATTATTTCCGGCGTTTCTAACGTCGTCTTCGGTTTCGATGAAGGCAAAGTCGTTTCGATTAACCTGTTCGATTCGGTCAACAATAAAAAGCCGCTCGATCCGGAATTGGTTCGTTTGGCGAGCGTACTTGTCTAATCAATGAATAATTTTTGGAAAGCGGCGGCGATTCTCTCAGGTGTTGGGATTTATATCGCCGCCGTAATTTTTATTTGTCTTTATCTCGGCGGGCTTGCCGATGATTATTTTCAGCTCGGTGGCAAAGGCAGGATCGGCGGAATCATTTTAGGTTTTCCGACCGCGATTTACTCTGTTTATCGCCAGCTAAAACATCACGGCTTTGTTTAAGGTGAATTAATGGAAGATTTTAAATTCGCTTGGAAAAATTTATTCGGGCACGACGCGACGGTTGATTATCTCAAAAAAAATATCGCCGCTGAAAAATTTCCCCACGCTGTAATTTTTTCGGGCGCGGAAGGTATCGGCAAACGTTTAGCAGCTGAAATTTGCGCGGCGGCTCTTTTATGCGAAAATCCTCAAAATGGCTCACCATGCGGCGTCTGTGAAAATTGCCAGCTTGTCGCGGCGCACACTCACCCGGATTTTTATATCGTTGAGGCGGAAGAAACTAAAACCACTCGCAACATAAAAATTGGACAGATTCGCGCTCTGCAAACAGAGGCAGCACTTCGCCCGATAAATTCTTCGCGGCGCGTAGTAATTCTGGATGGCGCGGAACTGATGAATAACGCGGCGGCAAATTGTCTGCTCAAAACGATTGAAGAACCGCCGAGCCAGACGATTTTTATTTTGCTCACTGCAAGCCGCTCAAGTTTGCTGATGACAATCCGTTCGCGGTGCATGACAGTAAATTTCGACAAACTGCCGCCGGAAAAAATTCGTGACGCGCTAATTGCTCGCGACATCGAAACTCAAGAGGCAGAAAGATTATCTGTCATTGCGGACGGAAGTTTTGGTCGAGCGTTGAAATTAAAAGAATCGGGCGGCGCACAACTTCGCGAAACAGCATTGGACATCTTAGAAAAAATTTC
>CAJONF010000178.1 GCA_905236665.1 uncultured Selenomonadaceae bacterium
ACCCCGCCATTGTCTTGAGAGGTGAATAAATTTTGGCATTACTTGAATTGAAAAATGTTTCTATGGTATACAATGGAAAAGTCCGCGCACTCGACGGGATAAATTTCACGGTTGAAAAAGGCGAATGGGTTGCTATTATGGGACCTTCAGGTTCCGGCAAGACAACGCTCATGAACATTATCGGCTGCATGGACAAATCCACCAGTGGCGAAGTCATCTTGGACGGCATTGATTTAAGCGATGTTGACGGGCAACAGCTCACTGAAATTCGCCGCGAAAAAATCGGTATGGTCTTTCAACAGTTCCACCTTGTGCCTTATTTAACCGCCGTTGAAAATATCATGGTTGCGCAATATTATCACGGCTTGCCCGATTTAAACGACGCAATGAACGAACTTAAGCGTGTCGGTTTGGAAGACAGGGCGAATCATTTGCCCAGCCAACTTTCGGGCGGCGAACAACAGCGCGTTTGCATTGCGCGAGCTTTGATAAATTATCCCGTGCTGATTCTTGCCGATGAGCCGACCGGCAACTTGGACGAAGCTAATCAAAATCTCGTCATGAAAATTTTTCATGAACTGCACGCCGAAGGTCACACAATCATAACTGTCACTCATTCGCCCGATGTAGGAAATGAAGCTCAGCGTTGTATTGTTTTGGAACACGGGAGGATTAAAGATAATGCGTAATGCGCAATTCGTAATTCGTAATGGAAAAATTTTTTTTGCAATAATCTGCGCGGCATTTCTAATCGGCGGTTGCGGCGGTGAAAAAAATCCTGCGCCTAATCCTGCGCAAAATAAAATCGAACTCTCCAAAGCTAAAGACGGCATTTACACTGCTGAAAGTTCGCTTGACGAAAAATTAGGCAAAAGTATTTTGACGCTTACGATTAAGGATAAAAAAATTGTCGCCGCTGAATTTGAAGGCTACGATCTTTTCGGCAATGTCAAGGGCGAAGACTACGGCTCCCTTACCGGTAAAGATTCCGCCGATTACAAGAAAGCTCAAATTGCCGTCAAAGCGATAAAAACTTATCCCGCGCAGTTGGTCGAGACGCAAGATTTGCGCAAGGTCGACGCCATATCGGGCGCATCAATTTCTTATGAACAATTCGTAGAGACGGCAAATATCGCATTGAATGAGGCGATGAAATGAAAAAGTTTATTGTGGTTATTTTTATGTTGACCGCAATTTTTATTTGTGGCTGTGGCAATGAAAAATTTTCTGAACCCGAACACTACGAGCGCACGGAAAAAGTTATGGGAACTCTGGTTACGCTCAAAGCTCAAGGAAAAAATTCTAAAGTGGCTGTTGATGAAAGCTTCAACGAAATTTTTGCGCTCGTCGAGAATGTCAAAGTCGATATAAAAAATTTGAACGAAAGCGCGGGTAGCGGCGAGTTTGTCAAAGTCAGTGCAGATGTTTTTGAAATGCTCAAACTGTCACAGCATTATTCCGAACTAACCGGCGGAGCATTCGACGTAACTTTAGGCGCAACCATTGACTTATGGCGCAATGCTCGCAAAAATAAAGTCTTGCCCGCACCAGAAGAAATTGACGCCGTGAAAAATCTTGTCGGCTATGAACATTTGCACCTAAACGAAGAGGAGCAAAGTGCTTTGATTGATATGGCTGGCGTAAAAGTAAATTTAGGCGGTGTCGGCAAGGGTTACGGCGTTGATATTGCGCGGAAAATTTTTATCAAATACGGGATTAAAGACGGCATTATCGACTTTGGCACAAGCAGTATTTTTGCTTTCGGAAAGAAAAAAATTGGTTTGAAAAATCCTCGCGATGACCACGAAATTTCCGAAGTCCTGGAACTTGAAAATGCCGCGCTGTCCACTTCCGGTGATTACGAACAATTTTTTATCGCAAATGGTCGCCGCTACCATCACATTATCAATCCGAAAACTTGCTCACCAACAGACAATGGTGTCTCTTCCGTCAGCGTGATAGTTTCAGGTGACGTGGAAAATTGCTCAGCCGTCGCCGATATTTCAAGCACTGCGATTTTAGTTCTCGGCGAGGACTACGGCAATTTACCGACAGAAAACGTCATAATCAAATGCCTTGACAAAAAATAAAATTCAAGGTATCGGCGCAGATTTTGTCCATGACACTCTTAATAAAAAAATTTATGATTAGCCCGCGACTTTGCAAGCTAAAATTCGTTATGCCTTGAAAATTTTCTGCGTGTGAATTTTTCAGAGCCGCAACGAGCTATAACGCCTAGGAAGTCGCTTTTTTTTTTATTTAATTTCATCGAATATTTTCCGGAACAGTCTATAAAAAAAAGGTTGCAGGTAACTGTAACCTTTTCAATTTATATTGTCCTGTATCAAAAAAAAGCTTTAATCCCCGCGTCTATAAAGATTTGTTGAAAGTCTTTCAAATCAGATGGTTGAAGTTGTTTGACATGAGAAAATTCATATTCGCGACCGAGCATAGTATATTTATTTTCGCCGAATTGATGAAAGGGTAATAATTGAATGCGCTTAGCACCAACTTCTTTGAGTATTTGTACAAAACCTCTAGCATCTTCAATAGAATTATTGTAATTCGGAATAACGGGCAAGCGTGGCAAAACATCTTTGCCGGAATCAATCGCGTACTTCATATTCTTGAGAATAGGGATATTTGACACGAAGGTTTTTTCTTTATGTTTATTTTCATTCCAATGTTTAATATCAAAGAGCAACAAGTCGAGATATTCGATAATTCGATGAAAAATTGCGGGCGAACAAAAGCCGGTAGTCTCAATCGCTGTATGAATATTTTTCGCCTTGAGAGCTTTCAACAATTCGATTGTGAATTCCGGTTGCATAGTAGCTTCGCCGCCGCTTAAAGTGACTCCACCGCCGCTTTCTTCGTAAAAAGGCAAGTCTTGTATGACTACTTGCATAATTTCAGCTACAGTTTTACGTTCCCCTTCAGGTTTGAGTGCGTGACCAGGACATTTTTCAATGCAAATACCACGCTCCGAGCAAATGCCTGCGCCAGAACATTTTTTATGATCTACAAAAATTCTTCCGTCAAGATTTTTAACGGCAAGTGTCGGACAGCTCATCACGCAATTATTACAATGCAAACATTTTTTCGCGTCCCAGAGAATTTGCAAGCGCGGCTCTTGACTTTCGGGATTAGCACACCATGTACATTTGAGCGGACAGCCTTTGAAAAAAACCACCGTTCTGATACCCGGTCCGTCGTTTATGCTGAATTTTTGAATGTTGAAGATCATACCGTAGTTGCTCATAGAATTCCCTCCTCAATGAAGTTTTTCAGATAATACTACA
>CAJONF010000179.1 GCA_905236665.1 uncultured Selenomonadaceae bacterium
AACCAGGAACCAGGAACCAGTTCAAAAGGTGGTTGAGTTGCCGACTCTCGACGCGATTAAATTTGCAATTCGTGAGGGCGACAAAGATGAAATTCCCGCGCTGATAAAAAAAGCCGTCGACGAAAATTTTTCTGCAAATGAAATTACCGAACGCGCTTTAACCGCCGCCATGAATGAGCTCGGCGAAGATTTCGGCTCAGGAAAAATTTTTCTCCCGCAAGTTTTATTGAGTGCTGAAACGATGCGCCTTGCCTTTGACGAATTGAAAAAAATTTTCCCCGCGCAGGAAACTAAAACGCAGGGAACTTTTGTTATCGCCACTGTTAAAGGTGACGTGCACGATTTGGGAAAAAATATTGTCGGCGCATTGATTGCCAACAGCGGTTTTAATCTGATTGATTTGGGAAAAGATGTTGATTCGGAAAAAATTGTTCGTGCCGCCATTGAAAACGACGCAGATATTGTCGGATTGTGCGCGCTGATGACTACTACGATGATTCAAATTGATAAAGTCGTTGCCGATTTACACGCGGCGGGCTGTTCCGCAAAAATCATGGTCGGCGGCGCGGCTTTAACGCAGGAATATGCTGATTCAGCCGGTGCTGATGCTTATGCTCGCGACGGCGTGGAAGCTGTTCGCCTGGCTAAAAAATTCGTGGCTAAAAATTAAATCGTAACTAAAAATTTCCCCGCTCGTATGTTATAATCAACACGAGAGGGGAATTTTTTATGCAAGATAACGATTTCAAAACTTATTACGAGGAGCAACGAGAATTTCTGCGCGAAGCGTTCGCGGAAATTGGGCAGAAAGCAGAATTGCTCTTAACGGTCGGGCAGTTGCTAATGGAAAATGGTGCAGATACCAGCCAAATCGTTCGCGACATGAAACGCGTAGCGGCTTACATGGGCATTGACGCCGAAAAATTTCATCTGCACATAATGTACACGACCTTAATGCTTAACATCAGCGACGAACACCACTCGCACACGTCCTTTAGAAAATGTGTTAAGCACGCCGTCAACATGAGAATTATTTCTGCCGTGAGCAAATTGACTTGGCGCGCCCTGAAAGAACATTACACGCTGGACGAATTTAAAGGCGAATTGACAGCCGTTGCTAAACGTCCGCGCTATCCACATTTCGTTTCAATCTGCGCGGCAGGTTTTGGTTGCGGAGCGTTTTGTACGTTGTTTGGTTGCGATTTCAACGCGGCAATTTATACGGCACTCAGCGCGATTATCGGCAAAATAATTCAAATGCAATGCGCCGAGCGTTTCGGATTCAATCCTTACGTTTCAATGACTTTTGCGGCGTTCACAGCTACGATTGTCGCTTACCTTACACATTTTTTGCCTACAACAACGCCCTGGCACCCGCTAATAGCCGCCTCATTGTTCCTTGTCCCTGGCGTCCCGATGATTAACGCGCTCAGCGATATTTTAAACACATATTTAGTTAGCGGCGCGGCGCGGATTATGCACACGCTGGTTATTATCGGCTCAATGACGTTCGGTATCGTCTTTGCTATAGGCATGGCGGACTTTGATTCGTTCACAAATTTGGCAATGCGCCCCGAAAGTAATTATCTGCTCTTTGCAACGGCGGCGGCTATCGGTGCAACGAGCTTTGCAATTTTTTTCAACGTCCCGCCAAGATTATTATACGCTGTAGCGGCTGGCGGAGCAATTTGCGTCTGCACCAGAAATTTTTTCGTCTTTGAACTGGGTTTCGGCTCCGAAGTCGGAACTTTAGCCGGAGCAACTTTGGTCAGTGTCATCGCTATGCAGGCAATTCACTGGTTACACACGCCGTCACTTGTCCTAATCGTGCCAGCTGTTATTCCGCTAGTTCCAGGCGTTTTAATTTACAGATTTTTGTTCGCGATAATAAATATCCGCCAAATTAAACTCGACGAACTCCTATCGGCAATTCAATCCGGCGTCGACGCGCTGTTGATAATTTTAGCAATCGCAATCGGTGCCGCCGCTCCAAATATTTTTGCCAGTCGCTCATTCGCGCAGGCCAGTAAAGAAAAACAAGAAAAACTTTTGAACGAAATTTACGAAACTAAAGAATAACTACGCTATAACTTGCAAATTTTTTATCGTCATGTCCTCCGGACCGGTAATTTGACAACCTTTTCGCTTTGCATAACGAATATAATCCAAAATTTCTTTAGTAATTCTCTCGCCTGGTGCAAGAATCGGTATTCCGGGCGGATAACACATCAAAAATTCTGCCGCAGTCTCGCCAACGGTTTCTTCAAGCGGCAGAGATTTTTTTTCTGCATAAAACGCATCTTTCGGCGCGGCGTCAACAATCGGATCAATATATTCGACCTTCATTAATCGCGAAGGATCCTTCCGATAAATACGTTTAATATCAGCTAACGCGCTGACTAGCCTTTCAATATCTTTTACGCGATCTCCTACCGAAACATATGCTAAAATGTTCGCAATATCGCCAAATTCCAGCTGAATATCGTATTCATCGCGCAAAATATCGTAAACTTCTACCCCCGCAAGCCCAACTGCTCGTGTAAAAATTGAAAGTTTCGTAACATCAAAATCAAAGACAGAATCGCCGTCAACAAGCTCTTTTCCGTATGCATACCAGCCCCCCAAAAAATTTATCTCATCTCGCGCATATTCAACCAAATCTATCACGTTATCGAAGATTTTTTCACCGTTTAAAGCTAAATTTCGCCGCGAAATATCCAAACTCGACATTAAAAGATAAGAACCGCTGGTAGTTTGTGTTAAATTTATAATTTGGTGAACATAACCCGCGTTTATATCCTTTCCCGTCAATAAAATTGAACTTTGCGTCAAAGATCCGCCGGATTTGTGCATAGAAACTGCCGCCATATCAGCTCCAATGCTCATTGCTGACGGCGGAAGGCGTTTATTAAAGTAAAAATGCGTTCCATGCGCCTCATCTGCCAAAACTTTCATGCCGTGAGCGTGTGCAACCGCTGTTATCGTGGAAATATCCGAGCAAATTCCGTAATAAGTCGGATTATTTATCAAAACTGCTTTCGCATCGGGATTATTTTTTATCGCCGCGATAACTTCTTCGACTTTCATGCCTAAAGATATTCCCAAGCGCGAATCTACTTGCGGATTGACGTAAATTGGCACCGCGCCGCACAAAATCAGCGCATTTATCGCCGAACGGTGCACATTTCGCGGCAAAATTATCTTTTCGCCCGGTTTACACGTCGAAAGTATCATCGCTTGCACCGCCGAAGTCGTTCCCCCCACCATTAAAAAACTATGCGCCGCACCGAACGCCTCCGCCGCTAAAATTTCCGCATCTCTTATCACGCTGACCGGATGACACAAATTATCTAGCGGTTTCATCGAATTTACGTCAACATCTAGGCAATTTTGCCCTAAAAATTCCGCTAATTCGCGATTTCCGCGCCCGCGTTTGTGTCCTGGTACATCAAATGGCACCAATCGCGTCATTTTCATCTTGTTTAACGCCTCTAAAATCGGCGCACGATCCTGATTTAAATATTCGTCTCTCATTTTCTCTGTAAATCCTCAAATTTTTTCATATCTGCTTGAAAATTTGCCTCATTTCCAAGAGATTTATAACATTCTCCACGAAAACGATATGCCCACGGCAATAAACTAGTATTTTCGCCCTTTTCTATCATCGAAATGCATTTTGTATAATCTGCAATCGCTTTTTCGTACATTTTTAGCTTTTTATACGCTCCAGCACGACCATTGTAACCTAAAATCAAAAATTTTTCTCGTTTTTCAAGCGAAATTGCTCGCGAATAATCATCCACCGCCTTATTATTATCTTTTACGTCCTGTTCATAAAAATTTCCACGTTCAAGATAGATTTGCGCGTTATTCGGCTCCAATTCCACCGCTTTATTGTAATCTACCAGCGATAATTCATTATTTTTCGCTTGTCGGTAATAATTTGCGCGATTTATATAATTTTCTGCGTTATTCGGCTCAATTTGCACTGCACGATTAAAATCTTTTATCGCTTGCTCGTAATTTCTGTTCGTAAAATGAATTAATCCGCGATTTTTATAAATTTCAGCGTGATTTGGATTGATTCTTATAGCTTTGTCGAAGTCTGCTATCGCCATTTGCCGATAACTTGACGCCGCAGGGATATTTTTTTCGATAAATGCCTTCTTATCAGCAATATTTTTATAAATTTGCCCGCGATTATTGTACGCCGCGGCGTTACTTTCATTTAAAACAATCGCCTCGCCGTAAAGTTGAATCGCATCAGTAATTCGGTTCTCGTAATTATATTTATTCCCGATTTCCACCTTCTGATTCGATAAAAATTCGCTTCCAAGATATTTTATCGCCGCTTTTACGTAATTTTTCTCTTGTTTTGTAGAAATTTCTTCACTTTGTTTGCGAAATTCTTCTAATTTTTGTTCATTCTCCTCGAAAAGCTTTTTCAATTCGCGATTTTGATTAATCAGCATATTTTTTTCTTGTTCATCGCGTTTTATCCATTTTTTTATCTCTGAATCATCAAAACTTACCTCAACTGTCGCTTTCCAGACTATAATGTTAGTTTTATTCGGCAATTTTTTTACTTCTCGATTAAATTTTGGCTCACCGATGATTTTACAAGCGTTATTTGCTATTGTAAAAATTTCTTCGTCGCTCAATCCACTGTTTAAACTCTTTAAATCTACATAAATTTGATTTATCGCAGTTTTTATTGATTTATCAAGTACCCTTTGCTTTGAAACTTCTTGATTTTCAATTTCGCTGGTAATTTCTTCGATATTCGCCGTATAATTTTTAATTTCTGCCTCTGCTGGTAATGAAATTAATAAATTTCCAGCTAAAATCGTCGCCGTTAAAAATTTTTGCCAATTTTTTTTAACCAACACACTCACCCCACACGCCATCTTTAAAAATTTTTTCAATTTTAACTTTTACTACCTCACCGAGAGGAATTTTTTTATCCGAAATGTAAACGCGAATATAATTTCTTGTCAATCCGTCTACAATCCCGTTTTCTGAAGTTTCAGCGATAATTTCTGCAGTTTTTCCAATTAATCGCGTAGAAAATGCTTTTTCTTTAATTTTCGAGATTTCCAATGCAGAATTTGCGCGGATTTTTTTTGTTTGCGAAGAAATTTGATTCGGAAATGTCGCCGCGATTGTTCCTTCACGTGCTGAATAGGGGAAAACATGAATTTTGCTAAACGGTTGACTTTTTATAAATTCTAACGTCTCGGAAAAATTTTTTTCAGTTTCTCCGGGGAATCCGACAATCAAATCTGTGCCGATTGAGATATTTGGAACGTTTTTAATAAGTTTTTCTGTTAAATCTGCAAAATTTTTCGTCGTATAAGGTCGGCGCATTGCTTTTAGAATCTCATCACTGCCAGATTGTAGCGGCAAATGCACATGATTACAAATTCTCGCGTCATTTTTAATTAAATCAATCAATTTATCGGTCATTTCGGCTGATTCTAGCGATCCAAGACGCACTCTTAGCGGATTTGCGGCGTCAAGAACAGTTTTTATCGCATCTATTAAAGAAATTTCGTTTTTAAAGTCCCGACCGTATGCTCCAATGTGAATTCCGGTCAAAACTATCTCTTTAAAGCCTAAATCTTTCAAATTTTGACATTCAGCGCGGATATTTTCTAAATTTCTACTGCGAACGCGCCCGCGAACGTAAGGAATTATGCAATACGAGCAAAAATTATTGCAACCGTCCTCAATTTTCAGAAAAGCTCGCGTTCTGTGCGGCGTGTGCGGCAATTCTTCAAAAATTTTAATATCATCGACGTTTTCGACGCGAAAAATCCGTTCATCGCGATTTTTTAAAGCCATTTCGACAAAATTTACGATATTAATTCGATCTTTTGTGCCGATAATCACATCAACGCCGTCAATTTTTGAAATTTCATCGGGTTTACTCTGCGCGTAGCAACCAACGACGACTAAAACGCAATTTTTATTTAAATTAGCGGCTCGACGAATCATTTGGCGCGATTTTTGCGAGCTAACAGCGGTAACAGTGCAAGTATTCACGATTACAACATCAGCAGACGCGATATTTTCGGAAATTTCGTAGCCGGCGACCTCAAAAAGTCGTTGCATCGCTTCTGATTCGTATTGATTGACCTTGCAACCGAGAGTTTGGAAAAAAATTTTCTTCAAAAGTAATTTCACCTCCGAAATTTTGTTTGTGAGCAGATTTTTTTGAGTTTAAGCCAGAAAAAAAGCCCCGTCAAGCTTGCGGGGCGAAAAATTTAAACTTTGAGCGGAAATTTTCTACATGAATTCATAATTAATCATTGCCAAAATCGAAATAGCGGCAGTGTCAGTTTTCAAAATTCTTTTGCCGAGCGAGATACTAATTCCGCCAATTTCCTTAATATTTTTAACTTCACGTTCAGAAAAACCGCCTTCAGGACCGATTAACACGATAATATTTTTTTCTGCGCCGGAATTTTTATAATCACGCAAAATTTCGCGGGCAATCGTATTTTTTTCGTTTTCCCAACAAAAAAGTAGCAAAGTATCATCGTTTATAGGCGAAATTTCTTTCAACCAGTCGTTTAAATTGCGAATTTTTCCGATTTCAGGGATAGAATCGCGTGCGCATTGTTCAGCCGCCTCTTTAGCAATTCTTTTCCAGCGTTCAATCTTAGAATTTTCGCGCAAACCTCCTGGTCGGGCAATAGTGCGTTCAGAAATCAGCGGTTCGATTTTATCAACGCCAAGTTCGGTAGATTTTTCAATTATATTATCAAAACGGTTCTGTTTTGGCAGACAATCAGCTAAAATTATCTTTTTTTCGCGAATAACTTCCCGAATTTCGCCAATTCGCCGCGCTTTTATCGTGTCGTTATTAAAGTCCGTCAATTCGATAACCGCGCAATGCCCGAAATTGTCCACGGCAGTAATTTTATCGCCGCGGCGTGCTCTTAATGAGCGAGCGAGGTGATTTGCATCGCTACCGCTGATTATTAGCTCATTTTCCGTCAAATTTTTAACAAAAACTCTCTTCATTCTCTCATCTCCAGCAAAAATTTTAAATTATTTGTTAGAACGCTTGTGATAAAAGATATATTGCTGAAGAATTCCGGCGTTTTTTCCGAAAATGTCGAAAATATTTATGCCGCCGAAGTCAAATTCGATAGCACGTTTAATCCAAACGTCCACGGGGGCGCGATCGACGCGATGATAAGCAAAAAGTGCAACACAATTAGCAATTTTATCGCCGACGCCGCGAATTGTCTTTAGTTTTTCGACAAGTTCTTCGTCCGGAAGATTTTTTAGCGAGTTTAGGTCAATTTCTCCGCTAGAAATCTTTTCCAGAGCATTTTTTATGTAATCTTTACGATAAGCAAGCCCTAAACCGGTTAAATCTTCAATTTTTGCGCCGGAAATTTCTTCTACACGCGGAAAAAGATAAATTTCACCGACGCGTCGCCCGAATCGTTCACAAATTTTTTCTACAGAGGATCTAATTGCCGGAATACTTTTTCGCTGACTAATTATAAAACTTATGAGCATTTCAAAAGAATTTTGTTTAAGAATACGAATTCCTGCGCCGAAATTTGTAGCATTTAGCAAAATTTTTTCGTAAGATTTGCCCACTGCGAAATTTTCCACGTCCTGACGAATTTTTTTATAGTTAGTGCCAATGTCAAAATAATTTTTCCAAATTTTTTCCCAATCTTCCGGCGAGCAGTCAACTTTAAAAAAATTTTCGCCGATTTTGCTGATGTGCAAGATATTTTCGTCCAAAATGAAACGAAAAACTCCAGGTTCAATCTCTTTTGGGCGGAAACATTGTCCGCTGTGAATAATTTTTTTTAAATTAAAGTCGTCGCTGATTTTAATTTCCATTACACAATCCCCTAAAGATTTTTTTGATAATTTCAGCAGGGATATCGCCGCAAATTTCAACTTCGCCGAAATTTTTCATTAAAACCCAATTCACGACACCGCCGACAGTTTTTTTATCACGAAAAGTGACATTATAAAGTTTTTCGGCGTCCAAACCAGCGCAATTCGTAACCATACCGAATTTTTTTAGCAAATTTTCGAGCCGCTGAACATTTTCCGCAGAAATTTTGTCTAGTTCGTGACTAATTCGCGCCGCACCGATCATACCTATAGCGACCGCTTCGCCGTGGCGAAATTTTTTATAATTGGTCTCCTCTTCGACGGCGTGGGCTAAAGTGTGTCCAAAATTTAAAATTCTGCGCAGACCGGCTTCTTTTTCGTCCGCGCTGACGACTTTTGCTTTAATTTCGCAGGAACGCTTGATGATTTTCGCCAAAATTTTTAAATCGCGCTGTAAAATTTTTTCTGCGTTGTTTTCTAGGTAAGAAAATAAATTTTCGTCGCTGATGACGCCATATTTAACAATTTCGCCGAGTCCGGATTTAATTTCGCGTTCAGGAAGTGTTTTTAAGCAATTTAAATCGATAAAAACGGCTTTTGGCTGATGAAATGCGCCGATTAAATTTTTTCCGAGCGCGTGATTGACTGCAGTTTTGCCACCGACGCTAGAATCAACTTGAGCAAGCAAAGTTGTGGGAATTTGGATCAAATTAATGCCGCGCATGAACGTAGCGGCGACAAATCCGCCCAAATCCCCGACAACACCGCCTCCAAACGCAATTACAACGGATTTTCTGTCCAAACCGAATTCAATCGCCCGCGTAAAAATTTTTTCCGCTTCTTGCAGACTTTTTGAAGTCTCACCTTCGGGAATTTTAGCGATTGTGTAGGAAATTTTCTGCGAATCAAGATTTTCGATCAAAAATTTTCCGTGCGCGTCGAAAATTTGTTCCTGAGTGACGATTAAAATCTTTTTCGTGAAATTTTTAGTCGAAATAAATTCTGCGACGCCGTTTAAAATATTTTCGCCGATAAAAATTTCATAGCTGTTCGCGCCGAGGTCAACAAAAACTTTTTCCATGCTTTTAACTCCTAAATTGCCGCAAAAATCTGCAGATATCGTCGATAATTTGCAACGGCGACCATTCTGTCGTATCAACTTGATAATCTGCGCGGTCATAAAATTTTTTTCGTTCAGCAAGAAGTTTTTTTATAGTTTCGAGCCGTTCATTGCCGCCGCCGTCCAAAACAGGACGTTCACCGCGCCGCGCCGTTCGATAATAAATTTCTTTTGGCTCCGTCGTCAAGCAAATCAGCACGCCGGAATTTTTCAACAGGCGCAAATTTTCTTCGTCCTTAATGGTGCCGCCGCCCGTAGCGATAACCAGTCCGCGCCGCCCAGAAAGTTCTTTGACAGCAGATTTTTCAAGTTCGCGGAAATGTTCTTCGCCGAAACGCTCAAAAATTTTGGGAATTGAAAGGTGTGCTTCGTCCTCAATTTTTTTATCGATGTCAACGAATGGGCGACCG
The DNA here is from genome assembly GCA_905236665.1 of uncultured Selenomonadaceae bacterium. Taxonomy (GTDB): domain Bacteria; phylum Bacillota; class Negativicutes; order Selenomonadales; family Selenomonadaceae; genus Quinella. The sequence goes on from CAJONF010000179.1 coordinate 9,403, forward strand.
AGCCGCGTTGCCAGCAATTTTCCGAGACTGGTTTTGCCCGTGCCCATAAAGCCGGTTAAAATCACGTTATCTTTCATAATCCAAACTCCCTGGCAAGCCGTGCGCGATAATTTTTCAAGTTGGCAAGGGTATCACAGAGCGCGTCGCCGCCGAATTTTTCTACGAACGCGTCCGCCGTGACAATCGCCGCCATAGCCTCGCCGACAACTGCCGCCGCCCAAATCGCGCAAGTGTCGCTACGTTCTTTGCTAGCCGTAGTCGCCAATTTTGTGGCAATGTCAACGGTTTGCAGAGGTTTCATCAGCGTGGGAATAGGTTTCATTGCGGCACGAATTATTAAATCTTCGCCGTTCGTCATGCCGCCTTCAAAGCCGCCCGCACGATTTGTTTTGCGAAAAATTTTTCCGCTGTCAATAAAAATTTCGTCGTGAACTGCGCTGCCGAGTTTGTTCGCATTTGCAAAGCCGTCGCCGAGTTCAACCGCCTTTATCGCCTGAATTGACATGAACGCCGCCGCGAATTTCGCGTCAATTTTTTTATCCCACTGAATATGACTGCCTAAACCCGCCGGTACGCCAGAAATTTTTACTTCAAAAATGCCGCCGACAGTGTCACCCGCCGCTTTTGCCGCGTCGATACGGTTTTTAATTTCTTGCTCACCTGTCACACCGCCCACGCTCAAAACTTTGCTGGAAATTTCCACGCCGCAACTTTTTAAAAAAATTTTACACAGAGCACCAGCCGCTACGCGCATTGTAGTTTCACGGGCACTGGAACGCTCCAAGATATCGCGCACGTCCGAGCGGGCAAATTTCGCCGCGCCAGTTAAATCTGCGTGACCGGGGCGGGCGTTGGTTACGCGTTCGCCAATTTCGCAACCTTCCGAGCTCATTCTGTCTGACCAATTTTTCCAATCGCGATTTTCTACGGATAAAGTTATCGGGCTACCAATCGTCTCACCAAAACGAATTCCCGACAAAAATTCCACGTGATCACTTTCAATTTTCATGCGTCCGCCGCGCCCGTAACCCCCTTGACGCCTTTTGAGTTCAGCGTTGACGAAATCGCTTGAAACTTTCACGCCGGCGGGCAAACCTTCCAAAATGCAAACAATCCTTAAACCGTGACTTTCACCGCCGCTAATATATCTTACTGCCATAACTCCTACCCCATAACTCCTAATTGACTTTCAATCGTTCCGATTATTTCGCCGCGATGATTTTTTAGCACGGG
>CAJONF010000180.1 GCA_905236665.1 uncultured Selenomonadaceae bacterium
TTCTTCTGACCACGCCTCCGCGCCGAATATGCCAATCTTCAGCGGAATATCTTCAGGCTTATAACCCATTTCCTTTAGAGTTTCGCCGATATAAGCGGCATAACTCGGCGTGCAACAAAGAATCGTCGCTTGCAGGTCGAGGATAAACATAATCTGGCGTTCGGTATTGCCAGAGCTTGTCGGGATAGTCAAGCAACCGACTTTATGAGAGCCGCCGTCGAGTCCGGGACCGCCCGTGAACAGTCCGTAGCCATAAGAAACTTGGCAAACGTCCTCGTTGGTGCCGCCTGCCGCCATAATCGCCCGCGCTGTGCAATCTTCCCATAAATCAATATCTTCCTGTGTGTAGAAAGCAACTACGCGTTTGCCGGTGGTGCCCGACGTGGATTGAATCCGCACGCAGTCTTTCAGCGGAACAGCCAACAGTCCGTAAGGATACGCCGCTTTCAAGTCCGCTTTGGACAGGAACGGCAATTTGTGCAAATCCGCCGCAGATTTAATGTCGTCGGGCGTGACGCCTTTTTCTTGCATTTTTTTGCGATAGTAAGGGACGTTTTCCCACACGTAACGCACCTGCTTAGGCAACAGTTCATCTTGCAACGCTTTTATTTTTTCAATCGGCGCGCATTCGATTTCTTCTTGAAAATAATTTCCCATTCAAACTACCTCTTTCAAACATACTGACGAAAAAATTTTCGACGCTATTAAATTTTTCATTGCAAAAAAAAATCCTGCCAACCGACAGAATTAAAATTTTTTTGTTCGCGTTAAACCTCTGTGAATATTTTTTGCAAGAATCAGCCCGAAAAATTTTTTCCCAGCTCAAACGCACGCTGGTTTATTTCTAAAAATTTCGCGGGAACGTTGGTTTTTAATGAATTTTGCCACGCCGTTTGCGATATATCAAAGTAATGACTCAATCTGCCGAGCAAAACGATATTAACAGCCTTTTGACTGCCGGCTTGCCTGGCGAGCGTCAAACAGTCCATGGCGTCGATTTTAATTCCCTGCGCACGAATTTTTTCTACAAGATTTGCGGGATATTCAGCCGCGCCCGTGATTACCGGCATTGGGTCGATTTGTTGGGTGTTGGTGACGATTTGCCCGCCCGATTTAAGATAACTAAGCCAACGCGCAGTTTCCAAAATTTCAAATGACACGATAAAATCCGCCTCACCCTTATCAACGACGGGCGAATAAACTTTGTCGCCAAAACGCACGTAAGTTATGACGGAACCGCCGCGCTGGCTCATGCCGTGCACTTCCGAAACTTTTACGTCAAAGCCCTCGTTAAGGAGCAAATGTCCCAAAATTTTGCTGGCGAGTAGCGAGCCTTGTCCGCCGACGCCGATGATTATAATATTTTTAGTTTCCACGGTTCAAGCCTCCTTCGCTGTGCTCATGAACGCTTTTTTCGGACAAAGCTGACTGCACACGCCGCACCCGACGCATTGCGTTTGGTCAACAACAGCTTTTCCATTTTTCATGCTGATTGCCGGGCAACCAATCTTCATGCAGGACTTGCAACCGATACATTTATCTTTGTCGACGTAAAGCGGCGGTTTATGCTTAACGGTTTTCAAAAGTGCACAAGGTCTGCGCGAAATAATAACGCTTGGTTCGGGCGTAGCAAGTTCTTCCTTAATCGCAACGTCGCAAGCCTTGAGGTCGTAAGGGTCGACAATTCGCACGCGTTGAATTCCCATTGCGCGGCACAAAGCTTCCAAATCAATCTTGCCGGCGGGGTCGCCCTTTATATTTAAGCCGGTCGAAGGATTTTGCTGATGTCCCGTCATGCCGGTTATCGAGTTGTCCAAAATTATCACGGTCGAATTGGATTGATTGTAAGCAACGTTCGCCAAACCCGTCATGCCCGAATGCATAAACGTCGAATCGCCGATAACAGCAACGGTTTTACCTTCGCTATCCTTGCCGAGCATTTTATTAAATCCGTGAGTTGCGCCGATACTTGCACCCATGCAAAGAGTTAATTCAATCGTTGAAAGCGGCGGGACAGCTCCCAGCGTATAACAGCCGATATCACCAAGGACAGTGCATTTTCTTTTTTTGAGCGAATAAAATAATCCTCTATGCGGACAACCTGCACACATTACGGGCGGTCGCGCAGGTATCGTCTCTTCGAGCGTGACGCCAGCCGAAATTTTTTTGCCAAAAGCCTCCGAGATTAAATTTTGGCTGAACTCGTCAATGCGCGGCAAAATTTCACTGCCCGAAACTGCCAAGCCTAAAGATTTTATGTGCGTTTCAATTATCGGGTCAAGTTCTTCGACGACAAACAATTTTTTTACTCTTGACGCGAAATTTTTTATCAGCTCCACAGGCAACGGATTAATCATGCCGAGTTTCAAGACGCTAGCTGATTCACCGAAAACTTCTTTGACATATTGATAACAGGTAGACGACGTGATAATCCCCAGCTTGTCAGTAAAAAATTCCACGCGGTTAATCGGCGTCGTTTCAGCATAGGCAATTAAATTTTTCGTGCGCTCCTCAACTATCGGGTGGCGGCGTTTAGCATTGCCTGGCATCATGACATATTTAGCGATATTTTTTTCGTAAGCTTTGGAAAATTCCACACGCTCGCCCGTCTCCACAACCGATTGACTGTGAGCAACTCGCGTACACATTTTAATTAAAACCGGTGTATCGAATTGCTCGGAAATTTCGTAGGCAAGCTTAGCAAAATTCAAAGCCTCGGCAGAATCGCTCGGTTCCAGCATAGGAACTTTTGCGGCTATTGCGTAGTGGCGGCTATCCTGCTCGTTTTGCGAAGAATGCATACCCGCATCGTCCGCTACCACTACGACCAAGCCGGCATTGACGCCCGTATAACTCAAAGTGAACAGCGGGTCAGCGGCGACATTTAAGCCAACGTGTTTTTGCCCACAAAAAGCCCGTCGACCTGCCAACGACGCACCGAACGCCGACTCCATTGCTACCTTTTCATTTGGTGCCCATTCGCAATATATCTCATCGAATTTGACAGCCTCTTCCGTTATCTCGGTTGAAGGCGTACCTGGATAGCTTGACACGAATTTTACGCCCGCTTCCCACAGCCCGCGAGCAAGTGCTTTGTTGCCCAACATTAATTCTTTCATCAAAACATCTCCTGAAAATTTTAGTGCAAGGATAAATTTTCCCTAAAAAATTTTTTTCCTGCCACGCGCAGATTTTTTTACAACACAGATTTAAAAACGCATTTACTTTGATCATGCTATGTGATATTTTTAGTAAGCAAAATTAAGAAAGGAGTAATGCCACTGATGTTCAACAAGGACGAAATTAAAAATAAAATCACCGCGCAGGCAACCGAACTTCATTTTGCAGAAAATTTGCCGGAAAAAATCGACGGCTTCACGCTGAAAAAATTTTTCGTACCGCTCGAAGACAAATTTATTTTTTTTACTTACGAAAACACCGCGGCGCATTGCTCGTTGACGGCTTATTTTCATGAAGAGACAATGGAATTTAAAATCCGACAAAAAATTGGTCTGTCAGAATTTTGTTTGACAGATTTTTTTACGGAAGACTTTGCACATTTTCAAGAGATGATTGACGCTCAACTTGACGGAGTGATAAAAAATCTCGGCAATGTGCGCGGCAAGGTGAATCGTTTTCTGCGCGAAAAAAAAATCGACACGTGGGCTTTCGGCGCGGAATTACCGGTCATGCTTGAGGGCTTTGAACTTTTTATAAAACCTGCTGCGCCCGTCGAAGTCACCAACGGTTCATTTATCATCATAAATTACGCGGACTTTGCAACGAACAATGATTTTGTTTTATATTACAACGTTTACAGCGACGAATTTAGCGGCGAAGTTAAAATTAACGGAGCGGCGCACGTCATTTACACTTTCGACGCGAAAACTTTGGACGAACTGGAAGACAAACTCAAAAAAAATTTAACCACGGAACTTTTAGCAATTAGGAGGGTTCCAACAGTTAAAGAACACTTATAATAAGCTATAAAACAATCCAAAAATATAAGGAGGTGAAATCCGTTACTGACAA
>CAJONF010000181.1 GCA_905236665.1 uncultured Selenomonadaceae bacterium
AAAAATTCATTACGAATTAAAAAAAGCGGCAAGCCTAACTGCTCACCGCGCCGACAATGTTATTCGATGTCAACTGAAACTTTTTTCTTTTCGCGTGTTGCGGCGGATTTGACAATAGTGCGAATCGCCTTGGCAATTCGACCTTGTTTGCCAATGACCCTGCCCATATCTTCTTGCGCGACGTGCAGTTTCAAAACAGTGCGTTCTTCTTCTTCGATCGCGTCAACCTGCACTTCTTCGGGTTTTTCGACAAGTGCCTTTGCCAGCACAGTTACAAGTTCTTGCATTGTCCTCTACCTCAACTAAATGTTCGATGTTTATTCTGCAGCCTTGGTTGCTTTACGCTCTTCATGAATTTTTTTCATGATACCCTTTTTGCTGAGGAGCGAGCGAACCGTATCGGTCGGCTGTGCACCGTTTTTGATCCAGCCGATAACTTTTTCTTCGTCGACATTGACAATGGCGGGATTTTTGGTTGGGTCGTAATTGCCAACGATTTCAATAAAGCGACCGTCACGCGGTGAACGACTATCCGCAACGACTATACGATAAAAAGGTTGTCTTTTCGCGCCCATTCGATTGAGCCTGATTTTTACCACTATCTCACCACCTTTCAATGATAAATGATTTTTTGCTACTTTTTGAAGGGGAATTTACCGCCGAGCTGACCCAAAATCCCGCTGAGATTCGGGAGCGTCGGCATTTTAGGTTTAGTATTCTTTCCCTTTTTAATTTTCCCTTTTTTGCTTTTAATTTTTTTTGACGCTTGCTGTTGTTGCACTTGGCTTGTCTTAAAACGGCGCATAATCTTGCGCATTTCTTCAAACTGTTTTAAAAGTTTATTGACATCAGCAACCTTGGTGCCGGAACCCATTGCTATTCGTTTACGGCGTTTTGCATCAATAATGCTTGTATCTGCGCGCTCTTTTGGCGTCATGGAAAGGATAATTGCTTCCATGTGCTTGACTTCTTTTCCATCCAGATCGAGATCGACGCCGGTTAACTTTTTCTTAATGCTACTGAGACCTGGCACCATACCGAGCAAATCGTTTAGAGAGCCGAGTTTTTTTACCTGCTGAAGTTGTTCAAGAAAATCTTGCAACGTGAATTCGTCGGCTTTGATTTTCTTAACCATCTTTTCAGCAGTTTTCGCGTCGATTGTCGATTGCGCCTTTTCAATTAAGCTGAGCACATCGCCCATACCTAAAATTCTTGACGCCATGCGGTCGGGGTGGAAAATTTCCAGAGCCTCAAGCTTTTCGCCCATACCGACAAATTTTATCGGGCAACCGGTTGCCGCTTTTATTGACAAAGCCGCGCCGCCGCGGGCATCGCCGTCGAGTTTCGTTAAAACTACGCCGTCAACACCTAATGCATTGTGAAAAGTTTCAGCGACGTTCACCGCCTCTTGACCAATCATTGAGTCAACAACCAGCAAAATTTCGTGCGGCTTGACGGTGGCTTTAATATCTTTAAGCTCTTGCATTAACTTTTCGTCAATCTGCAAGCGACCAGCCGTGTCGATAATCAAAACGTCGCGGGCGTGTTTGTTCGCGAAATTTATCGAGTCTTTAGCGATTTGAACGGCGTCTTTAATATCTTCAGTGAAAACTGGAACATCCGCCTGTTCACCGACAACTTGCAACTGTTTAATAGCGGCAGGGCGATAAATATCTGCCGCAACGAGCGCGGGACGTTTGCCCTGGCGTTTCATCTGCAAAGCCAGCTTGCCAGCTGAAGTCGTTTTGCCGGAGCCTTGCAAACCAACCATTAAAATAATCGTGGGCGGGCGCGAGGAAATATTCAACTTCGCCGCCTTGCCGCCCATCAAATTTGCAAGTTCTTCGTTGACAATTTTTATAACGGATTGCGCGGGCGTCAAGTTGCTAAGAATTTCCGTGCCCAGTGCGCGAGATTTAACAGCTTTTTCAAAGTCGCGAACGATTTTATAATTCACGTCCGCCGAAAGAAGAGCCATACGAACATCTTTTAAAGCTTTGTTGATATCGTCTTCAGTCAGCTTGCCATGCCCGCGAAGCTTGCGAAAAGCCTCTTGAATGTTTTGGGACAGATCCTCAAACATTTTTTTCCCTCTGTCAAAATAATAGGCACTCCCAGAGGCAGTGCCGGAATTTACTAAAGTGGAGGCGGCACCCAGAATCGGACTGGGGATAGAGGTTTTGCAGACCTCGGCCTTACCACTTGGCTATGCCGCCGTGTTGAGGTTTTGAACCGTCAACGCAACGTATTATAAACGCTAGTTTTTTACAAGTCAAGTATTTTCTTATCATGTTGCAATTTTAGTTGTCACTTTGAAATTTTTTTCTTAACATTTTTTACGGCGGATTGCAATTTGTTTTTAACGTGCTTAACGGCGCGTTGTCCATTTGTTCTTGCGAGATCTGGCACGGTATCTTTCATGCTCGCCTGTTTAGAGCGATTGCAATGTTTGCACAGGCATTGCAGATTAAAAAGTTTATCGCTACCGCCGTATTTTTGCGGGATAATGTGATCAATATCCGCATCAGCCTTGCGAATTTTTTTTCCGCAACGTGCACAGGTATACCAGCCGTGATCCGATTTATTATTTTTGAACCATTCGTCTCTGTAGCTCATTTTTTTCGTTCCCAATTACTGATTAATTTTAAAGCCGTTGTCGATTTTTTGTATGCGCCGCTGACTAAAAAGATGCCCGACTGCCCGTTTGAATGCCGCCTTGCTGATTTTAAAAACAGCTTGAATTTTTTCAGGTTCAGTCTTGTCGTTAAAGTCCATTGCGCCGCCATTTTTGAGCATGAATTCAAAAATTTTTTCTGCGTCATGTTCCAAGGCATTTTCTTTTAATTCGCGCAGTGAACCGTCAAGCCGCCCGTCTTCTCGAACATAAGTTATCCGAACTTTAACAATCTCGCCGACGCGGAGCACACGTGGAATTTCTTTTTGCGGAATAAAAACGATATAGCGTTCATCGCTGAAAACGAACGCGCCCGATTCAATGATATTAAAAATCGCACCTTTTACTTTGTCGCCGCGTTTGACATTTATTGCGGGAAGGGAAGCGCGGCGTATCTCGTCCGAAACTTTCATGCTGGTAGCAAGACGCCCGGATTTATCGGTATAAAGTTTTGCCCAAACGATTTCGCCAACTTTGGGACGCCCGCGCATTTCTGCAAACGGCATAAAAATTCCGCGCTCGGCTCCCACATCGACAAATGCACCGTCGCTGGTAACGTTTATAATTTTCAGCCGCGCAATTTGTCCTTCGCGCATTTTCGGGACGCGCATACTTGCCGTTAATCTTTTTTTCGGGTCAAGATAGAGAAAAACTTTCACAACGTCGCCAATAGAAACTTGATCCGTCTGCTGTGTTTTGTGCAATAAAATATCGTCGGAAGTGTTGCCGGTGCCTGCGTCCAAAAACGCGCCCATTTCGTTTTGGCGAACGACTTTCAATTCCGCGACCGTCATTGGTTTAAGCAATAATTTTTTCTTACTCTTCATAAAGTTTTATTTTAGCCTCGCTCCAAAGCTGTTCAAGCGCGTAGTATTGGCGATTCTCCTCTTTAAAAATGTGAGCAACCACATCGCCATAATCCAGCAAAATCCATTCGCCCTCGTGATAGCCTTCGCGGTGGCTGAAATGAATTCCTTCTTTATCCAATTCCTCTTCGATATTGTCAGCAATGGCGCGAACCTGCGTGGCAGTTTGTGCAGAACAAATTACAAAATAATCCGTGGAAAACATCACGCCGCGCATATCCATTGTGATAATTTCGCTGGCTTTTTTATCGCTTGCCGCCTTGCAAATTTTTTTTGCCAAATCGAATGTCTTCAAGCTAATTCCTCCTATCAAAAGTTTAATGTGGAAAAAATTTCCAGCGCGTGTTTAACAGTGTCGTCCATATCGTAATAACGATACTCCGCCAGCCGTCCGACCGCCGTAATATTTTTAAAACGTGCCAACTCCGCAGAATATTTTTCATAAGCAGAACGCGCCGCGTCGGTGAACAGCGGATAATACGGCTCGTTTTCACCCGCAACATAATCTTGAGGATATTCTTTTAAAATCGTCGTGCGTGGCGAATGCGTCGGGTGAATCTGTTTAAATTCCGTGATTCGCGTGAAGTCATAATTATTTGGATAGTTGACAACCGGAGCCGCTTGAAAAATTTCTGTGTCGACCGTTTCAAATTTCATTTCGATACTACGATAGGGCAACGCGCCAAATTTTTTCTTAAAGAGTTCGTCAAGTTGCCCCGTGTAAATCAGTTGACCTTTAAATCTTTTCCTGAACAGATAAATTTTTTCATCGCGCAATTCCATGACATCATGAAAATCTGTGTTGAGCAGGAGTTTGATATTTTTATGGTCTAAAATATTTTTAACAAGCTCGGTGTAGCCGCGTTTGGGTACAGCTTGGAAACGGTCGTAAAAATATCTGTCATCGCGCCCGACAAGAATAGGTACCCGCGCCGTCACTGCGCCGGAAATTTTTTCGGGCGAAAATCCCCACTGCTTTTGCGTGTAATGTAGGAAAATTTTTTCGTAAATAAAATCCGCCAGAAATTGCAAATCCGCGTTCGCCGATTGTTTAAGTTCAAGGATAGGAATTTTTTTGCCGTATTCGTAATTTTCCAGAAGAGCTGACTCCAATTTGTCCGCCAAAATTTTTGGAAAAACTTCGTGCAACGTGTTCAAGTTAAAGGGAATGGGAACGGGTGCGCCGTCGATTAGGGCTTTAACGCGGTGATGATAAACGTGCCAATCCGTGAAACGCGAAAGATAATTCCAAATCTGCTCGTCGTCGGTGTGGAAAAGGTGCGGACCGTATTTGTGAATTAAAATGCCGACCTCGTCCGTCTCGTCATAGCAATTCCCCGCGACGTGTTGCCGCCGCTCAATCACCAAAACTTTTTTCTTGTTCGTCGCGAATCGTTCCGCCAAAACAGAACCCGCCATGCCCGCGCCGATTATCACCACATCAAACATCAAATCGCCTCCCGTAAAAAGTTTTTTCGCGGCAAGAATATAACGGGCGGCGTTCGCTGTCAAGGCGCGGAATTTTTTTCGTCTTGAGAAAAGCCCGCGGATTTTATATAATGATAAAAATTTTTGTAGGAGATGCGGCTATGGCAGATAAAATCAGCTTGAGGAAACAAAAAAAATTTCAGGCGCGGCAAACAATTTTAACTGCCGCAGCTCAACAATTCAAAGTTCACGGTTTCGCCAATACGTCAATCGCGGGGATAATGCAGGCAGCGGGGCTTGGCGTCGGAACTTTTTACAATTACTTCAATTCAAAGGAAGAAGTTCTGATGACGTTGGCAAAAAATCTGCGCGAAGACGTGGAAAAAAATATTTCATCGGCGGGCGCGCTCAATCAATCGTCAACAGAACTTTTAGAATTGTGTTGTGTGTTCACGGCTAAAATTATTGACGAGAACAGATTTATTTTGCCGCTGTTTATCAGCGCGAGCGAACATTCCGATAAGCCCGAACAAATCCCGCAGAGTTTATCTCCCGGTTTTGGCGAACTATTTGAGGAAATAATTTTACGCGGGCAAAAATCCGGTGAATTCCGTGACGACGTGCCGACAAATATAATTTCGGAAATAGTTCACTCGATTTATCAGACGACGGCTTTCAGCAAGCTGGAAATTTCTTTTCAAGAAAACATTCGGCTGAAGATAAAAATTTTGCTCGACGGAATCACAAGAAAATTTTAAGGAGAAAATTTTTCTATGATAAGTGTTACGAAATTGCTCTTTGCTGAAAATTATTTCGGCGACACATTGCGCTATACAAAGGATGCGCACAAAATGACAAATGGCGCGGCGGCTGGTATAGGACCTGTCGTCGTGTGGAATTCAACGCGAACTTGCAATTTAAAATGCCGCCATTGCTACATGGATTCGGATTCGCGCAAATATAAAAACGAACTCACGACTGCCGAGGCTAAAAAATTTATTGACGACCTAGCAGAATTCAAAGTACCTGTACTTTTGTTTTCAGGCGGCGAGCCGCTTATACGTCCGGATTTTTTTGAACTTGCCGCTTATGCCGCTCAAAAAAAAGTTCGTCCGACACTTTCCACGAACGGTACACTTATCACCCGCGAAATCGCGCAGGAAATTAAAAATATCGGCGTGGGCTACGTGGGCATTTCCCTAGACGGTTTGGAAGATGTCAACGATAAATTTCGTGGCGTGGCGGGCGCATATCAAAAAGCTATGAACGGCATTGAAAATTGCGTGGCTGTTGGTCAACGCGTCGGCTTACGTTTCACGATTAATCGTCACAACTTTGAAGAGCTTGATAAAATTTTTGACTTCATAGAGCGGGAAAAAATTAATCGCGTATGTTTTTATCATCTGGTTTACTCTGGTCGCGGCAGTCAAATGCTAAACGAAGATATCACGCCCGCTGAATCTCGACAAGCTATGGATACGATTATCCGCCGCACGAAAGATTTTGCTAAACGCGGGCTTGCCAAAGAAATTTTGACTGTCGACAACCACTGCGACGGCGTCTATATGTATCTGAAAGCCTTGTCCGAAGGCGACGAGTCAACCGCCGCGCAGATAAAAAAATTTATTTCTATGAATGGTGGCAATCGTTCGGGAATTGCTTTTGGCGAAGTTGATCCGCTTGGCTATGTGCACCCCGACCAATTTACACAACACCATACTTTTGGCAATGTTCGCGAAAAAAATTTTGGCGATATTTGGACGGATTTAAGCAATCCTATTCTCGCCGGTTTAAAAAATCGCAAGCCGCTGTTAAAAGGACGTTGTGCTCACTGCAAATTTTTAAACAACTGCAACGGAAATTTTCGTACACGTGCCGAAGCTGTCACCGGCGATTTTTGGGCGTCCGATCCTTCGTGCTACCTAACTGACGCGGAAATCGGACTTTAAGGAGGATTTTTATGAAAAAAATTTTTTTGGCAGGAATTTTGAGTACGACGCTGATTTTTGGCAATTCTACGACGGACGCGGCGCGATATTTTACGCAGGGTGACAAAATCGGCAGTAAAATTCCCTACGGCGACAATATGCGCGTCGGTAAATATGCTCAAGCCAGCGACGCGAAAATTTATTACGAAGTTTACGGTAAAGGTGCGCCGATTTTGATTTTGCACGGCGGCGGAGTCGGTACTCCTTATGAACTCGGAAAAATCTTCGACGAACTGAAAAAAAATCATCAGCTGATTATCATGTCGACACGCGGGCACGGGCGTTCGGAAATTGGTCACAGTAAATTGACGTTCGAGCAAAAAGTTGACGACTCATTGAGCGTTTTGAACGATTTAAAAATTTCTGAACCAGTTCAAATTCTAGGATTCAGCGACGGCGCGTATACTGCTTACAAAATCGCGGCACTATATCCTGAACGCGTCGAACGAATCACGGCAATAGGCGCAGGCACATTAGATGCGGGATTTTTTCCGTCTGAAATGAACTTTTCGGAGCTTGAAAAGTTTGATGAAAAATTTTTTGCCGAGCAGAGAAAAATTCGTCCCGAATCCGAGCGTTGGGAAAAATTTATGGGCGATTATATGAAATTTTGGAGCGAACAATCTGTTGGCGAAGAAACTTTCGGAAAAATTAAGTGTCCCGTGCTTCTAATCGTTGGCGATGAAGACGATCACGCGCCTGTTATAACAGTCTTGGCAGCGCACCAGATGATAGAGAATTCGCGGCTGTGCGTTGTCCCTAAGGCTTGGCATACTGCTTTTCTTGACAATTACGACGTGACGGCGGCGGCTATCCGACAATTCGTCGATTCACCCCTTAAAAATCTCAAGCCAAGTAAAAAAGTTGCGTTCAATTCCAAATAAAATAAAAAAAAACCTCCCACTTTCTTACAGCGGAAGGTTTTTTTATTGCGGATATCTAATTATTTTTTTTCAAGATTGAGCGTATCAGCGGGCGCATCCAAAACTTTTTCGTGCTCAGCTTCGCGATACTCTTCAAGCTTTTTATCTTTTTGCAGAACGTCATCATCTTTGGATTTGGGCTTTTCAATCGGGAACGTGATAACTTTCAAAGCTTTAATCGTCTTCCATGCGCCTTCCTCCAAAAGATCAGCATCGCGCAAATCGCTTTCATTGGCGCATTTATGCCATTTGCCTTCGTCGTCCTGGAAATACATTTCAAATGCAAGCTGGAAATGTTTTTCGTCGGCGTATTTAACGCTGAACTTGCCCGCGCTGTATTTAAGCCCGCGTTCTTCGTATTTTTTAATCGTGTCGTCGAGCCGCGGCGAAACAACGTCGGAAATTTTTTCGAGCGTCATATTCGGGCGGAACAGGTCAACAAAGAAATTTTTAGCGGATTCGACCAAATCGGCGACCATCTCAATTTTATTTTCCAATGCCATTTCAATTCACCTCGCTCAAACAGTAAGCTCAAGTTCTTTTTCATAGCGGGCGGTGACATCGCTTTCTTTAGCAGTCAAGCCCTCTTTAGCCCAGGCGGGAACTTCGCTCTCGTCAATTTCGCGGACGGTGGTTTTTTCTACCCACTTGCCGTTTTCTTTGTAATAAAGTCTGTGGACAAGGCGCATAACGTTGCCTTCGACGCTGGAAAAAAGTTTCGCCGCATAATCGACAATGCCGGTTTCTTTAAGCACAGATTGCAGTTTCGGCAAAAATTCTTTCAGCCAGCCTTCAATCTCTTGCCAATTTGCCACGACCAAATAGCCGCCGACTACAGCTCCCAATCCAATCAAAAGCGGAATCATTTGTTATCTACCTCCTGTTGTAAAATTGTGCTTATTCTAAACTAAAACTTCTATTCAAGCAAGCAAAAAATAAAAGCCCACCTTTTGCAGTGGGCTTTTTAGTTAAAGTTTTTCAATAAAAAGTCATCATGGACTTACAAAATTCTGCGTGCGCCGATGTAGTGGGAACTGTAATAGGAATTGCCGAGAGAATCAATCGTGACACCGCGGCTGGAGCTGGCATGAATAAAATTGCCGTCGCCCAAATAAATTCCTACGTGACTCGCGCCATAAGTATAGGTCGTGAAAAAGACCAAATCGCCGGGGATTAGGTCAGCTGTAGAAATGGGAATGCCCGCTTCATATTGAATGTCAGCAGTTCGCGGAAGAGAAATGCCCGCCTTCGCGAAAACATATTGAACATAACCAGAGCAGTCAAAAGCGGAAGGAGTCGTGCCGCCGAAAAGATAAGGCACGCCGATATAATTCATTGACGTGGTAATAATCCTTCCCGCAATATAATTCGCGCCGCTGCTGATGTCGGGCATATCTTTTCCTAAAAGTGCCGTGTACGTTGCCGGACCAATCAAGCCGTCCGCTTTGATACCTTGAGATTTTTGAAAATCTTTAACAGCTTCGACAGTCGCCGGACCGAAATCGCCATCTGCCATTACGTCATAGCCTAGCACGACTAATTTGTCTTGAATTTCGGCAATCTCATTGCCACGATCACCAACTCGGAATTGTCCCGCCGCATAGCTTGTGGAAAAGCTCAGTGTTATCAAAAAAACCACCATCATCAACGTTCGCAAAAATCTCACCAAAACCGTCCACTTCCTTTCTTAGAAAATCTAATCAAATTATAATCTTTCGTCGTGATTAATGCATGAATTTTGGGATAAAAATTTCTTGTTATAAAGACGAAACGCCGCCACTAAAATTTTCAGCAGCGACGTTTTTTTTCGTATCATGTCGGCAGGCAGTCAATAAGCCGGATTCTGTATAATGGCAATCATTTATCTTGCTTGAACGTTGCCGTTCAAATCTAGCAACTTACCCGAAAGGTCAGCGAGCAACCTCAACCCTTTCCTACTTAGTCTTGCTCCGCGTGAGGTTTGTCAGGCTTGCCAATTACTTGACAACCGGTAGGCTCTTACCCTGCCTTTTCATCCTTACCTTTTTAGAAACTAGGAACTAAATCCTTGTTCCTTGATCCTAAGCAAGGCGGTTTTCTTTTCTGTGACACTGTCTTTAAAATTACTTTCACCGGGCGTTACCCGGCACGCTGCTCTGTGGAGTCCGGACTTTCCTCGTCGTTTTTCAACGCCGCGATTGCCTCTCCTGCCTGTCAACGCCAAAAATTTTAGCACTATAACTTTTTCATGTCAAATGTTTAATTCTTATTGCGCGTTATCACTACCTAAGAAAAGCCCTTTCATGATGAGCCACCAAGCCACAGTTCGCATCGCGCCGATAATTTTTTCTGCCTGTTCGCGCTCATCTGTAAGATTTACATCGTTTAGTTCATTTGATGCAACATGCGGCAGGAGTTCCACGACATCCGAATCAATTTGCCCCGCAACTTTTGACGTGAGAAAAACAGAATTATTGAAAGCAACGCCGTCACTATTTAAAAGGCTCGGTGCGATTGAGTAATAAGCAAAATTTTTGGGCGCGATTAATTCAATGAGCGTTGGGACAATGGAAATGTGGTCGCCAACCGCGTCCGACGGCAAAATTTCTTTAGTAACGCCCGCGCCATATAGCACGAACGGAACGCTTTGATGTTCAAAAAGTGTCGGGTGGGTTGACGGGTCGCAACGAACAGCATGATCGCCCGTGATGACAAAAAGACTTTCAGGGTATTGCTCGCTGGCGGCGCGTACAAAATTTGTAATAACTTCGTCCATGTACCAATAATGTCCAAGTTCAATAGCCAGCTGGTCAACGTCGTCAACATTCGGAATTTTCTTTAGCGCGGCAGTCACAGCTTGCACGTCGTAACCTTCAGCCGCAAGGTCTAAATTATACGGCGGGTGATTGGTTGTCGTCATAATCAGATGAACAGTCGGAGGTTCTTCTGCCAGATGAGCAAGCAGCGCGTTAAATAAATTTTCGTCCTTAGTGCCCCAAGTGGTTTGTTTAGGCGCGTTGAAGTCGGGATAACCGTAAAAATTATCAAAGCCCTGCGCCAAAGACATTTTAGCTATCGAATCCCAGCTGGGCATACCGCCATACCAAAAATCAACTTTGTAACCAAGTTCTTTGAACGGCGGAGCCATTGCCGTTATATAAAGTTTTTCATAGGTTCGCGCTTGATAATTTACTTTGATATTCACATCGGGCAAACCCGTTACCAATCCGGTTATCGCCGTGGAAGTGAAATCTCCATTGGGCATAAAGTTTCGGCTATAGTAGCAATTATCTTCTGTGACAAGTGATTTAATTCCTTCAGCGATTAAAAGTTCGTCATATTTGCCGAGCATTGGCCACTGCATGAACGTTTCACCAAGGATTATAAAAATGTGTTTAGGACGAGAAATTTTTTCACCAGGTGCTTTTCGTTCAAGATAGGGCGCGAGATTTTTTTCAGTTAAGTCATGATTCGTAGCGATAATCTGCGCGGACTCCAAAATTTTTTCGGGTTCAACGCCGGAAATTTCGCCCGCCTCCATACGTTTAGCCATAGCCCGCGCCCGATAAAGAGCCTGCGCGTCGTCGAGAATACATTCGTTTAAAAAGTCGTCAGTCGTCACGCCAGCATTTTCCCAATTTATTCCTTTACCGTAAGTGAAACTGCCACCAAAACGCACGAATAATCCGAATAGAAAAATTCCCACGACGAGTACCGCAGTAAAGCCCGCGATTTTTGTTTTGCCGACGAGTTCGGGCAATGGGAAAGTTTTTATCAACAGTAGCCTACTTAAAACCGCAATACAAATTATCGTTAAAATAAGCGCGACGATAAACCGCCAGGCAATTCCGTATTCTTGAAACATGGTGACGATTATTGACCAGATATCGTCATTAAAGCCCTGCACGACCTCCAGCCCGAATGTCGATTGGAA
>CAJONF010000182.1 GCA_905236665.1 uncultured Selenomonadaceae bacterium
GTTCCTAGTTCCTAGCTTAAACTTCCATGACTTCTTTTTCTTTGGTGGCTTTTGCACCGTCAACAAGTTTAATGTATTTATCAAGGAGCTTTTGCATTTCTTCTTGAGCGTCTTTACGGTCATCTTCGGTTATCTGCTTGCCCTTTTCAAGTTTTTTGATTGATTCATTGGCATCGCGGCGAATATTACGCATAGCAACTTTAGCTTCTTCAGCCTTTTTGCTGACAACTTTAACAAGTTCCTTGCGGCGTTCTTGCGTAGGTTGCGGAATAGCCAAGCGAATTGTCGTGCCGTCGTTGTTGGGTGTCAAGCCAAGGTCGGATTTTTGAATGGCGCGTTCAATATCTTTAAGCGAATTTCTGTCATAGGGTTTAATCATAATCATACGCGGTTCGGGCACGGTGACATTTGCAATTTGATTGACAGGCGTCGCGGTGCCGTAATAATCGACCATAACTTTATCGAGCAAACTAGGAGCGGCGCGTCCTGCGCGAAGTGTGCCGTAATCTTTTTTCAAGCCGTCAAGAGTTTTGCCGAGTCTGTCCTCTGCTGATTTAATAACGTCTTTAGTCATTTGAATTACCCTCCTTAACCTACTGTGGTTCCGATGTTTTCGCCAATAGCGGCGCGATAAATATTTTCGTGGTCGTCAATGTTGAAGACAACCAGCGGGATATGATTATCCATGCAAAGGCTGGTCGCCGTGGAGTCCATGACGTGCAAGCCGAGATTTAAAATATCAATGTAACTTATCGATTTAAATTTTTTAGCATCGGGGAAACGATTCGGATCACAGTCATAGACGCCGTCCGCGCCGCGCTTAGCCATTAAGATAACGTCCGCTTCAACCTCAGCAGCCCGCAATGCCGCTGTCGTGTCTGTGGAAAAATACGGGTTACCCGTGCCGCCGCCAAAAATTACGACGCGGCCTTTTTCCAGATGACGAACTGCGCGGCGTCGAATGTAAGGTTCAGCAACCTCGCGCATTTCAATAGCTGTTTGAACGCGGGTAAAAACTTTCAGCTGTTCCAAGGCATCTTGAAGAGCCAGCGCGTTCATAATCGTCGCTAACATTCCCATATAATCAGCCGACGCCCTGTCCATGCCCTTAGCAGCACCGCTCAACCCGCGCCAAATATTTCCGCCGCCAACCACGATAGCAACCTCAAGCCCTGCCTCGTGAACTTTCTTTATCTGCCGCGCGATACTTTCTACCACCGGCGGATATATGCCGAAACTTTTCTCTCCGGCAAGAGCTTCGCCGCTCAACTTCAGAACTACACGTTTGTACTTCAAGCTTGATCGCCTCCAAAAGGCAACTAGGAATTTTATTCCGCATTGCTTTTTCTCGCCGTCAATTTTACAAGTTGATTCGTTCGCTGTCAACAATTCCTTGCGCCGCGTCTTGAAGAACTGAAAAAAATATGATACACTTCGCCGCGTGAAAGAAGGTGAAAAAAATGTCTACTTTAAAAAAAATCGGCTTTATCGGCACGGGCATTATGGGCGCGGCTATGGCTGGTCACCTTATGAACGCGGGCTTTGATGTTAGCGTTTACAATCGCACAAAGTCCAAAGCTCAAGGTCTGATTGAGCGCGGCGCGAGATGGTGCAACACTGTCGGTGAATGCGCGGCAGGTCAAGACGTTGTGATAACTATCGTTGGCTATCCAAAGGACGTTGAAGAAATTTATCTTGGCGCGGGCGGGATTATTGAATCTGCTAAGGCGGGCGCGTATCTCGTTGACATGACGACTTCTTCGCCGATTCTTGCTGAAAAAATTTTTGCGGCGGCTAATAAAAAAAATCTGCACGCGGTTGACGCTCCTGTTACTGGTGGTGATATCGGCGCAAAAAATGCCACGCTTACAATTTTGGTCGGCGGCGCGGAAGAAGATTTTAACGCTCTGCAACCCGTCTTTAAAGCGATGGGAAAAAATATCGTCTATGAAGGCTCGGCGGGGGCAGGGCAAAAAACTAAAGCTTGCAATCAAATAGCGATAGCCGGAACTCTGGCTGGTGTATGTGAGGCGTTCGCTTATGCCAAAGCGTCAGGACTTGACGTGGAAAAAGTTTATTCGGCTATAGCCACGGGCGCGGCTGGTTCTTTTCAAATGACTGGCGTTGCCCGAAAAGGTCTTGACGGCGATTTTAATCCAGGCTTCATGCTTAAACATTTCGGAAAAGATTTAGCTATCGGCACAGAAACTGCCACGGCTTACGGCGCGTCGCTCCCGATTTTAGCTATGGTTCTTCATGAAGTCCGCAAGCTTGAACAATCCGGCGAAGGCAACCTAGGTACACAAGCTTTGCTAAAATATTACGGCGTCATTTGAGCGGCTCTTATCAGTGCTTTTTCTTTACATATAACATACAAAAAACTCTGCGAATGTATTTTCCGCAGAGTTTTAAAATACTTGTTACTTAATTAGGCGGTTGAGACTGTCAATCGTCATCGTCGCGCTTTGTGCTCATTTGTTGAGTATCAACATCTGTGCTGGAAGTGAGGCAGAGAGTATCCGCCACTTGCTGATCCGCGGCTTCTGCAAAATCGGTATTGATGAATGCAAATACCCCCGCGCAGATCGCCATAGCAATTAACATTTTTTTCATGATTAACACCTCCTTTAATTTGAAACACATTGACAAAATCGAAACGGGACAAGAGATAACCCGTTATCTTCAGAATCTAAAATCCACACCAGTTATGAATGAACGACCGGGCGAGGTGTAAATATTGTTGCCATTCTTGCCATAATACGAGTAATTTTGATTGGTAAGGTTATTGAGCTTGAAATAAATCGTTGCATTGTCGTGGACTTTGCAGTTAACGTTGAGATCTAAAACAGCATATCTCATGGCATTAAAGGAATCTGCGCTTAAGCCGCCATGCCCCATAATGCCGAGCAAATTAGCTTGCCAAATACCGTGTTTATAATGGAGACCGACTCTGTAAGTGTTTCTAGGTTGAGTAAACGAGCCGCTGGCATCAAACCCCTCAATGTCTACTTTGGTGTAAACATAACCGAGATCATAGCTCCAATCTTCGTCCATTTTCTGGTTAAAGGTTAATTCCACACCGCGAGTTTTTTCATTTTTAACATTGA
>CAJONF010000183.1 GCA_905236665.1 uncultured Selenomonadaceae bacterium
CGCGAGTAGCTCCGGCAAAAGCGGACGCGTTGAAGCAGGAATGGGACATAAAGGTTTTTATAACTTTTTGTAAGTTCTCAGTAACGGTTAAAGATTTTGCTGACAAATGCACCGAGAGGCACCAAAGACATTTTGCCGGAGCAAGCAGGAAATTGGCTCTGGCTTGAAAATAAAATCCGCGAGCTGTGTGCGCTTTACGGTTATGATGAAATAAGGACACCGACTTTCGAGCACACAGAACTTTTTCAGCGCGGCATAGGCGAAGGCACGGACGTTGTCGATAAAGAAATGTACACGTTTATAGATCGCGGCGACCGTTCGATAACATTGCGACCGGAAAATACCGCGTCGGTTGTACGCGCCTATTTGCAGAACAAACTTTATGCCAACGCAGGATTGGTTAAACTTTTTTATGTCGGTTCAATGTTCCGCTACGACAGACCGCAGGCGGGACGCTTGAGAGAGTTTCATCAATTCGGCGTTGAGGCATTAGGTGAAAAAAATCCTGCCGTGGACGCCGAAATTATTTTGCTGGCGTGGGAATTTTTAAAAAGCTTGGGACTTAACGACTTGAAATTAAAAATAAATACGGTGGGCTGTCCCGCGTGCCGCCCGATTTATCGTCAAAAACTCACGGAATATTTTTCCGAGAATGTGGACGAACTTTGCGGCGATTGTCAACGGCGGCTGGGAAAAAATCCGTTGCGAATCCTTGACTGTAAAATTGACGGCTTAAAAGATTTCATGGACGACGCGCCGAAAATTGAAACTTGCCTGTGTGACGATTGCCGCGAACATTTCAACGCCGTGAAAAAATTTTTAACGGCGGCTGGCGTGGAATTTGAAATAAATCCGCGGCTGGTGCGCGGGCTGGATTATTACACGAAGACAGCATTTGAAATTCAATACGCGCCGCTGGGTGCTCAATCGGCGGTAGCTGGCGGCGGTCGCTATGACGGCTTGATAAAAGAAATCGGCGGCGATGATACCCCTGCAGTCGGATTTGCGGCGGGCTTGGAAAGAATTTTGCTCGCGCTGGAATTGCAAAGACTTTTGCCCGAACAGACAAAAAAAATTACCGCGTTCGTGGTGAGCGGCGGCGCGGCGGCTGAAATTTACGCGTTCAAACTTTTAACTGACTTGCGGCGCAAAAATATTCCGGCGGCAATGGATTTCGCTAAAAAAAGCATGAAAGCTCAAATGAAGGCGGCGGCTAAATCGGGTGCAAAGTTCGCGCTGATTGTCGGCGAAGATGAAATTGCAACTTCAACAGTCACCGTAAAAAATTTAGAGACTTCCGCGCAGGAGAAAATTCCTCTGGCTGAAGTCCCCGATAAAATCAGTGAGCATTGAAAACATTTTTTGTGCTGTCGATTAAATTTTCTTGAGCGGCAAGTGCCGCCTCGAATATCGTCAAATTTTTTGTCGATTCACCGGCGGTTTGCATAGACAGCGGAAAACCGTTCGCATCTAAAATAATTTCTTCCAACGTGACAAGCCTATCTCCTAAAGGTGCGTCACGAATTTTTTTTGCGCTCAAAACGCGAATCAAAACATATTTGCAACCGCGGCTTCTGGCAACGGTGACAAATTCGTCAAATTCTTCCTCCAAAATATCTTTTCTCTCAATCGTGACGCTTTGTTCGGCGGCAAAAGTCAATTTGCTGAAATGATTCTTTAAACTTTCATTCACAACTTTTAGAACAAGTTGTTCGTCGGACGGGTGGAAACTATCTTCAAGCAAAAAAATCGGTGCAACGTAAATTGGCGCGTCGATTTTATCTTTTTCTGCATATTCCAAGCTACCGCCCGCCGCGTAATAATCGCGAATCGCGCAATCAAGATAAATCGCCATTTTATGTGAATCGTGGTTACTCGTTATGCTCTGAAAATATTCAAGCTTCTCGCCGAATTGAACATAACCCAACGCCCTTAAAGATTTTTTTATAATATCGCCGCTCATTACTATGCGGGTTAAATCGATTTTATCGGCGTAAATGTTCGCAAAAGCGTGAGAACCGACTGCCGGTGCGCCGAATGTTATAACTTTGAGCCGATTTTTAGAAATGCCCGCGTCAATCAGGCGAACAGCGGCAAGCGCGGCAACTGCGCCGCCTAAACTGTGACCAGTTATGTAAATTTTCTCGTTCGGATTTTTTTCTAAAGAAGTTTTCAGACGTTCGGCAATTCCATCACTCAAAACCACGTCCGCATAATCGCGAAAACCTCTGTGCACAAAAATTTTATCGCCGGAATTTTTTTCTTTTGGGCTGAGCGTTGTATTGTCGTTTAAATGAACGCGCCCCAGCCGGAAATCAATTTCGACATCTTTTAAATTTTCTGTCCCCGCGATTGTCAAAATTTTTACGTCGCCTTTGCTCACGATATAAGCTTTTGCGTCGGCGAGATTATTTTTCCGTGAAATTTTTTCAATCGTCCAGCCGCGGTCGCTCAAAAGTGAACGCATTAAATAACTTTCGTCGCTTGAGTAAGCTCCCATTGAACAAATCGCGCAGACCAATCGAATTTTCGCCGCGTCGAGTTCAGCATTTGCCGCTAAACATTTTGACATAAAAAAAATTAACGCCACGCAGGTTATTAAAAATTTTTTCATCACGTTAAGTTAGCCTCAACAACTTCCACGCCATGTTTAATACAGTCGGGACAGGAACAAAGCATTTTCCCAGTATCGACGCCCTTAAGTTCGCGGCAGATAATCGAGCCGCTCTTGTCGCGAAAACTCGTAAGCATTTCCCTAGAAATTTTCATCGTGGCGGCTTTGGATTTTGGATTATCCAAATTTCCCGTGCTATTTTTCAAACCCGCGATTAAAAGCCCGCCCGTCAATGCGCCGCAAACTCCGTCCATAGTACCCATGCCCGCGCCAAAACCTTCCGTGGCTTTAAATAAAATTTCTTTCGGAACGTCAACCAAATCCGCGCAGGCAACCGCTACGGCTTGCGAACAGCTGTAACCTTTGCGGTGCAACTCGTCCGCCAAATTAATTCTCTCGCTCATGTTAATCACTCTCACAAAAATTTTTTACGCGAAAAAGCTTTTTATCTTGTCTAAAACCAGCCGGAAGAAAGATTTTTGCTCAACGTCAAGCGTCGTTACAACATCAATCGCCGCCGCCTCCCGACCGTCTGGTAATACTACGCGGATTTTTCCGATAGGCTCGCCGCTTTTTATCGGCGCGGTTAAAGTTTCGGGCAAATCATAAACAATTTCATAGGCATTTGAATCGCCTTCAAACACCGGCATAATAATTTCGCCCGCCGTTTTAACTTGCATAGATTTTCGCCGACCGGAAATTATCGGCAGAGTTTTAACAACTTCGCCAGGTTTTATCAGCGTTTGACTGGACACGCGCCCAAATCCGTAATCAAGCAGGAAAATCGAATCATTCCAAATGTACAGGCTGTCGAGTACAACCACGATTAATTGAACGCCGTTTTGTTTAGCCGCCGTAACTAGACAACGCCCCGCCGCGTCGGTATAGCCGGTTTTTATGCCGTTGCAACCGCGATAAAACCACAGCATTTGATTTTCATTGCGTAAAAGTTTCGTGCTATCATGAATCCACGGGAAAGAAACTTCTTTAGTAGAACAAATTTCTTCAAAATGCGGAAGTGTAAAACCGTGCGCCGCCATAATCGCCAAATCGCGGGCGGTTGTATAGTGATTGGAATCGGGCAAGCCGTTTGCGTTCGTAAAATTTGTTCCCGTTGCTCCCAGTTCCTGTGCACGCGCCGTCATCATAGCGGCAAAATCCGCAACTGTACCGCCGCAGTGTTCAGCAATGGCAATCGCGCCGTCATTGCCCGAAATTAACATCATGCCATAAAGCAATTCACCGAGCGGAATTTTTTCATTGACATCAAGCCACAACGTCGAGCCGTCAGCATTGTAAGCACCAGGACCGACCGTAACAATTTCGTCAAGATTATTATTTTCCAGCGCAGTTATCAGCGTCATCATTTTGGTTGTACTTGCAGGGAACATTCGTTGATCTGGATTGCGTTCATAAAGTACGTGTCCTGTTGATGCCTCAATGACGATAGCCGCCGCTGCTGTCACGTTCGGTAGCGGGTCATCTGATGAAACAGGTCTAGTATTTTGAATCGGCGTGACGGAATAGCCAGGATTTAATCCCGAATTTTCGGAAGTGAGCGTCTGTTGCAATGGGCGAACTATTTCGCCGCGTGGTACTTCTTCCAACCGCATGAGTTCCGACGCCGGCATTCTTCCTTCCGGTGCCGCCTCCACGCTAAACATTATCAGCGGAATTGAAATTATCACAACTAAAATTTTTTTTAGCTTCAATTTTATCGCTCCTTAACAAAGCAAGATTCTCATTGATTATAAATTTGTATAGCCGCCTTGTCAAAAACTTTATCGCGAATAAAAAAATCCCCTCAAGCAATCGCCTGAGAGTCTTGTGAACTGCTCATAAGAGCTTCCTGGATCATCGAGGTTGCGCCGAATGTTACGTCTTATTTCCTCTCACACAGGCTTTACTTTC
>CAJONF010000184.1 GCA_905236665.1 uncultured Selenomonadaceae bacterium
TTTATCCAATCTCGCCCCAATGCCGCCGGCGACCTCGTCAAGTTCCTCATCGTCGATAGTTTTGGCAAATTTGTCTTCGTTAGCCATTAAAATTCCTCCTTGTAACTGTTTAAACGTAATCTTCCAGGTTGAGATATTTATTTTGCTGGCGCATGGCGTAAATCATCGCGTCATTGCGGGAAATTATTTTCTTACGAGCTGTTTTATCGTCATCTATAACATAACGATTTTTATTTTTGTCGCCGTAATAAGTATGATTTATTCCTACATGTGACCAAGCATCTACAACTTGAAAATTATCCTTTACATTCAGTCCCAACGCATTCAAAAATTTAATATCCTTAGCCGTTTCACTGAGATTTCCGCCCGCAACCTCGTCAAGTTCCGCGTCATCGATTGTTTTGGTAAATTTTTTGTCCAAAGTTATCATCTCCTTGAATTTCCTGCAAATCTATATACGCTCAAAAATTTTTTTAGTCACACTCCTCACGAAAAATTTTTATTCTTGATTGCCAACATCGTTATATCATCTGATTGCGTCGCGCCGCCAACAAACGCCTTTACGGAGCTGTTTACCGACTTTATAATCTCCTGAACCGATATTTTTTCCGCGCGTAACGAATTAAGACACTCTATCAGTCGTTCCTCGCCGTATTCTTCCGATTTTTCGTCAAATGCCTCCGTTACTCCGTCCGTGTACACGAAAAGTATATCTTCCGCCGATAAATTCAGGATTTCTTGTTCATATTCCGCGTCGTCCATTAATCCGAGTACTTGATTGCGCTTTTCTGTCAATAAATACTCAAATTTTCCAACCGATTTCCTGTAAACAAGCGGAGGATTATGTCCCGCGTTAACATAGGTGAATTTTCCCGTCTCCAAATCCAAAATTCCCGCGAAAAGCGTCACAAACATCATTTCATCATTGCCTTCGCAAAGTTTTTGGTTAGTAAACGTCACGAGCGACCCTAAATCGTCGTTTCCTATCATCATTTGCGCAAAATTTTTCAGCATAGTCTTTGCAATTACCATAAATAACGCCGCAGGAACGCCTTTTCCGCTCACGTCCGCCACAGTAATAATTAAATGCCGCTCATCAACCAAATAAAAGTCGTAAAAATCGCCGCCGACTTCCTTAGCCGCGTTCATGCTCGCGAATATTTCAAAATTCGCATGACTAAAATCAAATTCTCGCGGCAACATGCTCTGTTGTATGTTTTTTGCAATCTCTAATTCCGCTAACGACCGTTCTTTTTCAGCCGTTGCCTGTTTTAAATTCGTCATGTATTCATTTAATTTGCTCGTCATCTCGTTGAAACATACCGCCAAATTTTCTATCTCATCGCCGGTTTTTATGTCTAATTTTTTGTTGAAATTTTCGCTTGCTATCTCATGAACGCCGGCTGTCAGCTCTTGTATCGGTTTTACGAACTCATAAGATAATTTTTTTCCGTATTTCATCGCTCTAAATATCAAAATCAGCACAATTATTATCGATATTCCTATCATTATCCAGAAAATCTTGCCGACAGAGCTTGCTAATTCCTCCATTTGCGTTAAAATCAAACTTTGTACAGTGTTTACTGGTGATAATACTTCTGCTTTTATCAAAAGTCGTCCCAAACTCCAATTCGTTGTTTCAAGTGTTCTGTATGATAAAAAATATTCTTCTTCGCCGATTTTTATTGATCCGACGCCGTTTATATCTGTCGTCATGCGTTTTGCTATCTCGGATAATTCTTTTTCGTCACTTTCTCGCAGATCTTTTTCGCTGTTTTCCGCGAATATACCGCTTTTTTGCGACGACAACATTATTTTTCCGTCTTTATTTATGACAAAATTAATTACATCCGTCTGCAGTGAACTTCTCACTATAATTTTGTCCAAAAAATCGGTTCCCATCTCTATTCCGGCTACTCCGATAAATTTTTCTCCGTTATAAATTGGTATTGTGCAAGTGATTGCCTTCCTGCCTTTAGAAAAATACACGTCGGTAAAAGTTAATTTGTTATTTTTCTTCGCCGTTTCATACCAAACACGCTTCCGCGGGTCGTAATTATCATAAA
>CAJONF010000185.1 GCA_905236665.1 uncultured Selenomonadaceae bacterium
TACTTTTTAAGCGTCGGGGGCAACGTGACGTTGCATCCAATGTTTGTGATTTAGGTAATGAAAATTTTTGTTTCAATAAAAAAATCCCCGATACTTTTTAAGTGTCGGGGATTAAATTTTTTTTACTGGTTGAGTTGCATTAATTTTCCGTGAACAATCGTGGCAACGGTGCGTCCTTTCAATTCACAACCAATAAACGGCGAATGGCTACCTTTCGTGTAAAAATTTTTCGCGTCAACAGTCCAAACAAATTCGGGATCGATAATCGTTACGTCACCAGGCGCGTCGATTGACAATGTGCCCGCATTCAGCCCGAAAATTTTTGCCGGTTCAGCTGTCATCTTGGAGATTAAAGTTTTTAAATCGATTTTGCCAGTGTGATAAAGTTCCGTAAACAAAACGCCAATACTCGTTTCAAGACCTGGGAAACCGCTGGGCGCGTAAATATATTCGCGATCTTTTTCTTCGGGCGCGTGCGGCGAATGGTCTGTTACTATACAATCAATCGTTCCGTCCAATAATCCCGCTAAACAGGCGTCACAATCTTTTTGCGTGCGGAGCGGCGGATTTATTTTCGTCGAGGCGTCCGCAGAATTAACTAAATCGTCCGTCATCGTCAAATGTTGCGGTGTGACTTCAGCCGTGATTTTTACGCCGCGTTTTTTGGCATCGCGAACAATTTCAACTGCGCGAGCCGAACTGATATGCGCAATGTGAACGCGTCCGCCGGTGTATTCAGCTAAAAGCGCGTCGCGGGCAACGGCAATATCTTCCGCAACAGTCGGGCGACCTTTCAAACCTAAAATCGCGGAACGTTTACCCTCATTCATGACGCCGCCTTTGACAAGCGAAGTTTCTTCCTCGTGGCAGATGATAAGCTTGCCCGTGTCATACAAATAATCCAGCGCGTTCAAGAAAATTTTCGCATTGTCGTCAAAATGTCCGTCATCACTGAAGGCAACCGCTCCCGCCGCTATCATATCGCGCATTTCGGCTAATTCTTGTCCTTGCTGCCCTTTCGTCACTGCGCCGATAATTTTTATGTTGACAATTCCAACATCTTCAGCGCGTTTAATCATTGAACGAACCAAAGCCGCATTATCAACTACAGGCGAGGTATTCGGCATTGTCGCTACCGTCGTAAAGCCGCCAGTCACCGCCGCTTTCGCTCCGCTCAAAAAATCTTCTTTAGCTTCTTGCCCAGGTTCGCGCAGGTGAACGTGCATATCGATTAAACCGGGCGTAACGATTTTTCCCGTGGCGTCATATTCATTCAGCACGGCAAAATCTATGTGGGGTTTAATTTCCGCGATACTGCCGTTGACAATCAAAATATCTGCCACGCCGTCGAAGTTGTTTGCAGGGTCAATGACGCGCCCGCCGCGAATCAGGAGCGACGTAGAATTTTCATTGCAATTAAAGTTCCAAGTGTTATTCATCAGTTCGCGCCTCCCAATGTCAAGTCAAGCAACGCCATGCGAACTGCCACGCCGTTTTGAACTTGATCGTGAATCGCTGATTGTTCGCAGTAGGTGACTTCCGACGAAATTTCTAAGCCTTTATTCTGCGGACCGGGGTGCAAAATTAAAACGTCGTCCGCCGCCAATTTCAAACGGTCGTTGTTAATGCCGAAGACTCGCGCATATTCTCTGGTTGACGGAAAAAGTCCCGCCTGTTGACGTTCAAGCTGAATGCGCAGAACATTTATAACATCAGCATTTTTTATCGCGTCGTCAAGATTTTCATGAACTGTCACGCCGTCGAATTCAAAAAATCTTGGCAGTAAAGTTTTCGGGCCGACAAAGTGAACTTCCATTCCCATTTTCGTCATCGCGTAAACATCTGAACGAGCAACGCGGCTATGCAAAATATCCCCGACGATAGCAACTTTTAATCCGGCAAGCCGTCCTTTGCGCTGTTCAATCGTGAATAAATCCAAAAGTGCCTGCGAAGGGTGCGCGTGAGCACCGTCGCCCGCATTGATAATTATCGGCTTAACGACGCGTGTAGCAAAATCCGCCGCGCCCTCAGCTTTATGCCGCATAACAATCGCATCAACGCCCATTGCCTCAATCGTTCTTAAAGTATCGCGCAAACTTTCGCCCTTGACGATTGAACTTGTCCCGCTGTTAATGCTAACAACGTCTGCACCCAAATATTTTCCAGCCAGCTCAAATGAAGTCCGCGTTCTGGTTGACGGTTCGTAAAAAAGATTGACAATCGCCTTGCCGCGCAGGTTCGGCAATTTTTTTTCTCCGCCGCGCCGAATAATTTTCTTCATTTCATACGCCGTATCCAAAACTAAACGAATTTCCGCCGCCGAAAAATTTTCCAGTGCAACAACGCTCCTGCCAGATAAATTTACTGCAGAATTTTTCTTCAAAAAAATCACCCCTTTATTTATCAATAAAAAACTATTAGCAGAATAGAACATTTGCTCAAAATTCGCAAGACTAACTCTAAAATTATCGCTGATTTTCTTTTTGCTGGTGTAACTTTACAAATTTTAATGGCTTTTGTATAATTGCGGGACTAAAATATTTGTTTTGTTTTAATTTTTAGGAGGAAATTTTTAAATATGATGACGGTTTTAATGGTTTTGGACGCTATAATTTCTATCGCGCTGATTTTGGTTATTTTGGGGCAAGAAGCGAAATCTGGCGGTATGGGCGGCATGGACGGCGGCTCCGACGCTGTATTTTCTGGTAAAGCCCGCGGCATGGACGCACTTTTAGCACGCTTAACCGTAATTCTCGGCATTTTGTTCGCAATAATTACGCTGATAATCGCAAAGTTGACTATGTAACGGAGGAATTTACCTTGATTCAAGGCGGACAACCTTTTTTCATGAATAGCGGCGGCTCAAGCGGTGTTTTGCTGATTCACGGCTTCACCGGCTTGCCCGCCGAACTTTTTTTGCTCGGAAATGCTCTTAACCAACAAAATTTTACCGTTTTATGCCCGCGATTGGCAGGTCACGGCGTCGACGAAAACAATTTAATGCGCACAACCAAAGACGATTGGTTTAATTCCGTTTTGGACGCTTTTTTTATTCTGCGCGGCGTTTGCGATGAAATTTTCGTCGTCGGTCACTCGATGGGCGGGCTTTTAACCTTAAAACTCGCCGCCGAACAAAAAATTTCCAAAATTGTCACGCTTGCCGCTCCGATTTTCATTGACGACGGTTTGGGCTTGAAAAATCTGCCGCCTAAGGAATTTTGCGGAAATGCTTGCATTGTTCAGCCGCGCAGGAAATTAATCGA
>CAJONF010000186.1 GCA_905236665.1 uncultured Selenomonadaceae bacterium
AACTTCGATATAATAACCAAAAACGCGGTTGTAACCAATTTTTAGGGCGCGAATTCCCGTCCGTTGCTTTTCTTTTTCTTCTAATTCCTGCAAAAAAGCGCGGCTGTCAATCGAAATGCGCCTAAGTTCGTCAAGTTCCGCGTTGTAGCCGCTGTTAATAATTCCGCCGTCACGAACGCTCATTGACGCGTTTTCGCTAATCGCTTTGTCAATAATTTCCGCCTCGTCAACGAAATTTCCCAATTTATCGCGGCAAGCCATTAAAATATCGCTCTGAACGTCCGCAAGAACATCGGAAACCTTCGGCAAGGCTTTAAAAGAAATTTTTAGTGCGGTTAAATCGCGGGCATTTGCTGAACCGACCTCAATTTTTGTCATCAGCCGTTCAAAATCGTGAATATCGCCCAAAATCTCGCGCAAATTGCGGCGCATTGTAAAATTTTTAAAAAGTTCTTCCACAGCATCAAGTCGGCGATTAATCGCGGCAATATCAATCAGCGGGCTTTCCAACCAGCGGCGCAAAAGTCTATTGCCGTTCGCAGTCCGCGTGAAGTCCAAAATATCAAAAAGCGTATTTTTTTTGGAGCCATCGCGCAGGTTTTTGATAATTTCTAAATTTTTTAGCGCAGTTGCGTCCAAAATCAAATGATTACTCAAATCTAGCCGCGTTAATTTAGAAATATGCTTTAAATCCGTGCGAACTGTCTTGTGAATGTATTTTAAAAGATTTTCCACAGCACAAGCGGCAATTTCTGACGCTGGCAAATCTTTTTCCGAAAAATGTTCACGCAAAAAATTTTCGTCCGAATTTTTTTCAATTTCAATCGTTGTAAACGTGCAATCGTCCAATCTTAGCTCAGAAAAATTTTTTAAACGCTTTAAAAAGGATAAATCGTCCGAAATTAAAATTTCATGCGGATTTAGTCGATAAAGTTCGTCAAAAAGATTTTGTTCGCGATTTGCGCCGTCATAAAGCCCAAAAAAAATTTCTCCCGTAGAAATATCCGAACAAGCCAGAGAAATTTCTTTTTTTTCGTCAAAAATCAGCGCAAGATAATTATTTCCGGCGTTTATCAGCGTATCTTCCGTCAAAATCGTTCCAGGTGTGACAATTTTTGTCAAAGCGCGTTCAGTTAAACCTTTTGCCTTCGGATCGCCAATTTGGTCGACAATCGCCACGCGAAATCCTTTTGCAACAAGTTTTTGCAAATAATTTTCCACAGCATGAGCCGGAACGCCGCACATCGGAACTTTTTGCCGGTGCGTCAGCGTCAAACCTATTTCTCGCGACGCAATTAGCGCATCTTCGTTAAACATTTCAAAAAAATCACCGAGACGGAAAAATAATAATTCGTCGGGGTGTTTTTCTTTCTGCGCCTGATATTGTTCCATCATCGGCGTTAAATTTTTATCTTTCAAATCATCACCTCAAAAAATTAATCAAAATTTAAAACTTATAGCAGTTTAGCACGGATTTTTTTCCCGTCAAATAAAAAAATTTTTGTGGAGGCTTTGCAATGGAAAATTTTATCGTGACGACAACTCGCAAACCAAATTCTTTGATTGAAACGTTTGCAGAAGAAATTTCTTTAAAATTCGGCGCAAAATTCGTTCCACGCGAAGATTTTTCCTTTGAAACGCTAAAAAAACTTCACGGCGTGGAAAATATTTTGCTCGTTAAGAAAAATTCGCTAAGTATTATCACTTCGGACGGCGAATTATTTTTTCACCCAAATACAGCGCATTTACGGATAAAAAATCTGCGTTGCGGCGAAAATGACAGACTAATTGACGCGTTAAACATAAAAAAAGGCTCAAAAATTCTCGATTGCACGCTCGGTTTAGGCTCCGATGCCATTGTTGAAAGTTTTATCGCCGGTGAAACTGGAAAAATTGTTGCGCTCGAAATAAATCCGCTGATTTTTGCCGTCGTCAGCCATGGTTTGCAAAATTTTTCCGACGATAGCCCGCACATTTTAAAATCTATGCGCAGAATTGAAGTTTTTAACGCAGATTACGAAAATTTTTTAAAAAATTGCGCGGAAAATTCCTTCGACGCCGTTTATTTCGATCCGATGTTCAGAAAACCGATTAAAAAAAGTTCCGGTCTTAATTCTATTCGTCCGCTCGCAGATTCGCGCCCTTTATCCGACAAAATTATCCGTGAGGCGCGTCGTGTCGCAAAATTTCGCGTTGTTATGAAAGAACACGCAAAAAGTCCCGAATTTGAGCGGCTCGGTTTCAAAATTGCTGACGGCGGCAAATATAGTTCAATTTCTTTCGGAATTATCGAACTTTAAGCCGCATTATTGACTTTAATCGCCCATTCCTATAAAATTTCCACGAAAATTTTGTTTATTGGAGGTTCAAATGCTCGATAAGGAAGTTTTGCAATACAAAGTCGGCGGTTTGCTCTATATGCCAGCTTTTCAAGCGAATATCGTTAAAAAAATCGAAAAAAATCAGTTGCCAAAACTAAATTCAATAGCTTTTTGCCTAGAAGATTCAATTCAAGACGAATTTTTAGACAAGGCAGAAAAATCTTTGCAAATTATCCTTCGCGAACTAGAAAATTTGCAAAATCTGCCACTAATTTTCGTGAGAATACGTTCTCCGCGTCATTTAGAAACTTTTCACGATAAAATTGGCTCTAAATCGAAAATTTTAACCGGTTATATTCTGCCAAAGTTCGATATGAGTAATTCACGTAGTTTTATTAAACTCGCGAAAGAAATTAACCTTTTTATCATGCCAACGCTAGAAAGTGAGCGAATTTCAAGCATTTTGACGCGAAAAACCGAACTTTTATCACTAAAACAGGTTCTCGACGAAATAAAAAGTATGGTTTTAAATATTCGCGTCGGTGTCAACGATTTTTGCAATATTTACGGCTTACGACGCAATATTAATCAGACAATTTACGATATTGGCATTGTTCGCGACGTTTTAATTGATATTTTGAACGTTTTTGCCAAAGATTTTGTAGTTTCCGGCGCAGTTTGGAACTATTTTAACGGCGATAACGGCGGCGCATGGGCTATTGGCTTGAAAAAAGAACTCGAATTAGATCGTGCAAACGGTTTTATCGGAAAAACCGCGATTCATCCCGCCCAGTTGCCAATTATTTTTGACAGTATGAAAGTTTCAAAAAATGACCTCGACGACGCAAAAATTTTGCTAAATTGGCGTTTTGGTGCGCATGGCGTGATGAAAAGTGCCGACGGATCGCGCATGAACGAAATTAAATGCCACCTTGCTTGGGCGAAAAAAATTAAAATTCTTAGCGAAATTTATGGCGTAATTGACGATTAATTTTACCTCAAAAAATCGCCTCTCAGATAAAAAAATTTTTTCTGCAGAGGATTTTTTCGCTTTAAGCTGGTAAAAAAACTTTTGGAGACGATTTATATTGAAAATTTTCACTTTAAACGACGTTTTGCGCGTCGCTAAGCGTTTTAATAACAAAAAAAGAAATTATTTGCTCGTAAATCCGCTTCAAGGTAAACATTTACCGGTTAGTCCGATTTCTGCGCTCGAAATGATGAACGAACTCGGAAAAAAAGTCGAAAAAATTTTTTCGGCGCGTCTTGTAATCGGTTTTGCGGAAACTGCAACGGCTATCGGCGCGATTGTGGCAAAAAATTTCTCGGAAAACTGTTTTTATCTTCAAACTACGCGTGAAAATCTTCCAAACTCATCTTTTATCGAATTTTTGGAGGAACACAGTCACGCGCCTGAGCAAAAACTCTTTGCGGGTAATTTTTCCGAACTTTTAAAGCAAACTGACGGCGTTGTATTCGTTGATGATGAAATTTCGACAGGAAAAACCCTTTTAAACGTTATTAGACAGTTAAAAAGTAAATTTCCCGCGCTAAATGATAAAAAAATTTGCGTAGCGTCAATAATTAACCGTCTTTCGGAAGAAAATCTAGCAAAATTGGCGGC
>CAJONF010000187.1 GCA_905236665.1 uncultured Selenomonadaceae bacterium
TGCAGCGTCATGAATTACAATTACGAAAAAATTGTGATCGGCATTGATGATAAATTTGCGCCCATGGGTTTTCGCGACGAGAACGGCGAACTTGTCGGCTTTGATGTTGACTTGGCTAAAGAGGCGATAAAACGCATGAACTGCGAAGTAGAATTCAAGCCGATTGAGTGGGATAACAAGGAAAATGAGATAACCTCCGGAAATATTGACATGATTTGGAACGGCTTGGATATTATGAAAGAATACGAGGAGCACATGATTTTCAGCAAGCCCTACATGGACAATCGGCAAATTCTAATGGTGCAGAAAGGCAATCCGCAAAATATCTATTCTGCAGGCGGACTGGCAGAAAAAATCGTCGGCACGCAAGCCGGTTCCAATTCAGAAATTTATGTAAATGCTAATGAAGGGTTAAAAAATAGTTTCAAAGAATTTAGAACTTATCCGAACATCAAAGACGGATTTGCGGCTTTGGAAAAAGGGGAATTCGACGCGCTGATTATTGACGAAATTGCCGCACGCTATGAAATGACAATAAATTCCGACACGTTTGATATTGTTGAAACGACGATCGGTCCCGTCACTAAATTTGGAATTGGTTTTCCAAAAGACAAAGTAAAACTGCGCGATAGAGTTCAAAAAGTTTTTGATGAAATGGTTAAAGACGGCACTGCTAGAGAAATTTCCGAGAAATGGTTCCAAGCCGACTTAATTAAAGTAACGAGATAACCCATAACTAAAGAGAAACACTGCGAAAAAATTTTTTAGGGACGCAGTGTTTCATTTTTTTTTCAAAACTTTATTTTATGCGCTTGCAATGAAATAAGCAGTCAAGTATAATGCAACGCGGTTATTAAAATTTTTTTTGCTGAAAGGATGTATTTAGGCTATGAAAAAAATTTTTATGGCGGCTCTGCTCCTTGTTACGATGATTTTTGCGGGTTGCGGCGGCGGCGGTGAGCCAGCTAAGACTGATGACGGCGGCTCAAAAGATTTGAAAAAAATTGTAATTGGACTCGACGACGAATACGCGCCGATGGGTTTCAAGGATGAGCAGAACGAGATTATCGGCTTTGATGTTGACTTGGCTAAAGAGGCGGCAAAACGTCTGGGCACCGAAGTTGAATTCAAAGCTATTGACTGGAACAGCAAAGAGGCTGAACTTAAGAGCGGACGCATTGACATTATCTGGAATGGTTTGGACATTACGCCCGAACGTCAAGAGAATATGCTTTTCAGCGCGCCCTATATGGACAATCGCCAAATCGTTTTCGTGAAAAAAGGCAACGATCAGGGCATAATGTCTGAATCTGATCTCGCAGGTAAAGGCGTCGGCACGCAAGCCGGTTCCACTGCAGAATCTTACATTGTCAGTCAAGAGGCTCTAAAGGACAGTTTCAAAGAATTTAAAACTTATGGCGATTATGTAAGCGCGTTCATGGATTTGGAAAATGGCAGGATTGACGCGCTTGTCTGCGATGAAATTGTTGGACGTTACGCAATGAGCAAACAGGACGGAAAATTTGATGCGCTTGATGTAACTGTTGGACCTGTAAGCGAATTTGGCATTGCCTTCCGCAAAGAAGATACCGAATTGCGCGACAAAGTTCAAACAGTTTTTGATGAAATGGTTAAAGACGGCACTGCTAAGAAAATTTCTGAACAATGGTTCCAAGCTGACCTTGTTAAAGCCAGCAAATAATTTTTTGGATTAAACAGTGACCGCCGTCACAGACGGGAGTTAGGGAATATCTGTTATGGAAAAATTTTTCGATATGACGCTCCTCATCTTGCAGGGCGCAGAAGTCACGTTGGAAATTTTCTTCGTGACTTTAATTTTAAGCTTGCCGATTGGAGCATTGGCGGCTTTAGGTAGAATTTCAAGTTTCGCGCCGATTCGCTACCTCATGGAATTTTACGTCTGGATAATGCGCGGCACGCCGCTAATGTTGCAACTGCTATTCGTGTATTTCGCGCTACCCATGGTCGGGATAATGTTGCCGGACGTAGCGGCAGCTTTGCTGGCATTCACGCTCAACTACGCGGCGTATTTTGCAGAAATTTTCCGCGCAGGGATTCAGGCGATACCAAAAGGGCAATATGAAGCGGCAAAAGCTCTGGGGCTCAAACATTGGCAGATGATGCGCTATATAATTTTCCCGCAAGTCCTGCGCGTCGTCCTGCCGCCAATTTCAAATGAGACGATAAACCTTGTCAAAGACACGTCGCTGATTTATATCTTGGCAATGAACGACCTGTTACGTGTAGCAAGAACAATCGTGCAACGTGAATTTGACATGACGCCGTTTGTTATCGCCGGCGCATTTTATCTGGTAATGACAGCTTTGCTCACATGGATATTTAAAAAACTTGAGCAACGTTACGGCTCTTACGAAACTTAATTATTAGGAAGAGGAGGCTTTAAGTTGATTAGGAAAATTTTGCTGAGTCTCCTCATTTTAATTGCGGCGACTTCAGTAGCTTATGCGGCAGAACAAAATTCACCAGCTAAAAAAGTTAATCTCGCCGAAGTCAGCGCAATTCGCGTTGGTTATGGCTCCGGCACCGTGCGTATCGTTGTTGATATTACTAAAAAAGTCGAGTTCGTCGAATCTTATGTTGAAAATCCATCGCGTATGATTGTCGATTTAAAAAATTCTTCGTTAAGTGCAAGTGTCCCGCGTGAAATTCCTTTAAAGTCTTTGGCGGCAAAAAAAATCCGTGTCGCGCAGTTTGATCCAACCACCGTCCGAATTGTAATCGAAACTATGGCTGAAACGCGACCATTCCATATGGACGGCGGAACTAAAGGTCATCGGCTTGTTATCGACGTGGGCAATACCGAATTCAAAGCGAACCCCGAAGCAAATTCCAAAACCCGCGAAAGTTCTCGGCAAAAACAGGAAGCTGAATTAAAAGCTAAACAGGAGGCTGAACTTAAAGCTAAACAGGAAGCTGAACTTAAAGCTAAACAGGAAGCTGAATTAAAAGCTAAACAGGAAGCTGAA
>CAJONF010000188.1 GCA_905236665.1 uncultured Selenomonadaceae bacterium
AAAATTCGCGTGATAAGTGGTCATCAACAGATGATTCGCCTTGATTTTGAAGATTCCAGCGAACTTGACGGCATTTCTAGCGATAAATTGCTAAAAAATTTCACTGAACAACTAAAAAATGCTGACGCAGTGATAATTTCAGATTATGGCAAGGGCGTTTGCACTAAAAAAGTTTGTAGAGAAATAATAGGCGCGTGTCGTGCACAAAAAAAGCCTGTAATTGTCGACCCGAAAGGCGATAATTGGCAAAAATATTTCGATGCGAGCTTTATTACGCCGAATTTAAAGGAATTGAACGCGATTTTGCCGAAAAAAATATCAAATGACGACGTTCAGATAGAAGAATCAGCTAAAAAAGTAGTAGATGAATTCAATTTGCGCGGATTAATCGTGACGCGTTCGGCTGAAGGCTTGAGTTTGATTGACGGAGAAAAAATATCGCATATCAAGGCGCGAGCGCAGGAAGTTTTCGACGTATCTGGCGCGGGAGACACGGTTATAGCGGTTTTTGCGCTGGCATTGGCAGGAAAATTGGATTCGGACGTAGCGGCATATCTTGCAAATATTGCGGCAGGCGTCGTGGTGGCAAAAGTCGGAACATACGCATTAAATCGCGAAGAATTGCTAAACGCGCTGTAAAAAATCCGTTGAATTTTGAGATTTAAAGTCTTATAATCGGCGGCGGAGGCGATTTAATTGTTAATTCGTGTCGCTGGGCTGATTCCGGAAAGTTTTGTAGACGGCGATGGGATTCGCTACGCAATTTTCATGCAAGGCTGTTTAAGAAATTGCGAAGGTTGTCAAAATCCCGAAACACACGCGCTAAACGGCGGAAAATTGATAGAAACGAGCGAAATTATTTCAGAGATAAAAAAAAATCCGCTGTTAAACGGAATAACTTTGACGGGCGGCGAACCTTTTTTGCAAATAGACGCCGCGAACGAACTTGCAACCGCCGCGAAAACTTTTGGACTAAATGTTTGGTGCTACACGGGCTATACTTTTGAAAAAATGCCACCGAACGCCGAAATTTTATTAAAAAATGTCGATATTTTAGTTGACGGCGAATTTATCGAGAGCCTGCGCGATGTAGACTTACAATTTCGCGGTTCATCAAATCAGAGGATAATTGACGTAAAAAAAACGTTTGAACAGAAAAAAATTGTACTTTGGACGGAAATCGGAGGTTAGGTAATGGAAAGAGAAGTAGCCGCGGAAAGTTCTGTCAGCGATGCGTTTTCTGGCTTATTTGAAATGCCGCCAATGGACGTGGTGATCGGGATAATCGGCATTTTAATTTTCGGATTGGTGCTCGGTGCGCTAATTTATCTTCCGATAGCTGAAAAAAATTCAAAATTATCGTTAGAGCATTTGAGCGGCGAAATAATTTGGCGATATAAGCCGGATTGGATAATATTTGTGATAGGTTGCGTGGTTTTCTTATGTGTAAGTTTTCTTTTAGTGAGCGGACTGCTTAGAGATATTTAAAAAAAATTAGCGACGGACTTTTAAGCCCGCCGCTTTTTTTTTATTTTTTAAGCTGTAATAGCACCCGCCGAATAACCAGCGCGATTAATTGCCTCGCGGAGTGTTTCGTCGGAAATATTTTCTTTCAAACCGACAAGCGCGGATTGTTTTTCCAAACTAGCCGCGGCAATCGTCACGCCGTCAATTTTTTCCAGGGCGCGAACGACTTTATAAATACATTTCTCACAAGTCATGCCGTCAACGTCGATTGTGCGATGAATCGGAAATTTTTCTATCTTTTCAACACGAGCGCGGTAGCTATCATCCAAAGCTTTTTGCATATTACAGCCGCCTGCACAGCTCGCGCAACCGTCTTCAGAGCAACAAGCCGACTCACCTTTAAAAAAACTTCTATAAGCCGTCCTGATACCGAAAATGAACGCCGCCGCTATTAAAATTCCTAAAATAATCGTTGCCGCCATGAAGATTCATCTCCAATTATTCAAAGCCCAAAAGTTTTCCGCCTTGATAGACGATAAGCGACGCAATCCACGCTACAGCGGTTGTGTAGAAAAATACAAACGCCATCCATTTAAAACTTTGAGATTCTTTTTTAACAGTGCCAAGCGCAGTCATACACGGCGAATAGAGCAAACTGAAAACCATAAACGCCAAAGCTGATAGAGGAGTAAATGCGTCTCCCATTGAAGTTGCGTTCAAGACTTCTGCGGTACCTTCAGCGTCGTCTGTATCAACAGAATCTTCGTCCGCGCCATAAAGAATTCCCATTGTAGAAACGACAGCTTCTTTAGCTAAAATACCCGTGACGACCGCCGCGCCAGCTTCCCATGTGTCAAAACCTTGCGGAGCAAAAATTACAGACGTTGCCGAGCCAATACCTGCTAAATAACTGTTATCCATGTCTTCAGTCATACCGTCGGAATTGAAACTGCTCAAAAACCAAATTACAACGCTCATTGCAAAAATAATCGTGCCGGCTTTAATCAAATAGCCTTTACCTTTGTCCCAAGCCTCAAGCAAAACGGTTTTTATATCCGGCAAACGGTATGGCGGCAGTTCAAGCAAGAAAGTTGACTGCTGTTCTTTAAACATTGTCGAGCTTAAAACTTTTGCCATGATAATTGCGGTGATTATACCGAGAAAATACATTGCAAAGACGACATTTGCCACATTATCAGGGAAAAACATTGCCGCGAACAGCGCAATAATCGGAACTTTAGCATTACAGGTTATAAAAGGCGTCACAAAGATAGAAATCATTCTATCTTTATGCGTATCAAGTGCACGATTCGCCATAATCGCCGGAACTCCACAGCCAAAGCCCATAACCAGCGGCATAATCGATTTACCGGACAAACCTACGCGGCGCATAATCGGATCCATGATAAATGCAACGCGAGCCATATAACCTGTACCGTCAAGGAAACTCAAAATGATAAACAGCGTAAAAATCAGCGGAACAAAATTAATAACAGCTCCTACACCCGCAATAATTCCGTCCGAAACGAGAGATTGCATCCAATCTGCCACGCCCGCTTCCGCCATTGCTTCAGCTGTCCACGGAACTAACGTTTCATCAAAAAATTCGCCGACAATATCTGCCAGCGGTTGCCCTATCCAGTTAAAAGAAATTTGGAACATCAGATAAAACGCGGCAATCATCAAAATTATAGAAGTTACACCGTTTGCAAGGTAAGCATCGAGCTTTTCAGTTAAAGTCTTGCCCGCCGCATTAACAGTAACTGCGCTCGTCATAATTTTATCAATCAAATCGTATCGTGCAGAAATAACTTCCTCTTCGATTTTTTCTGCCGCCAAGCCGCTACGTTCGATATTATGAACTCTGTCTATATGGTCGGTGATTAATTTGCTTGGCTTGTATTTCGTCATCACGGCGTTAGTAAAAACGTCCAAAAGTTTTCTGACGCTTTTATTACTCCTGCCAACAGTGTTAGTCACGGGCATTCCGAAGGCAGATTCTAATTTTTTCATGTCAATTTTAATTCCGTGGCGTTCAGCTTCGTCCATCATGTTTAAATTTATGATGAGCGGGATACCATTTTCCATAAGCTGAATCGTCAAGAAAAGATTTCTAGAAATATTCGCCGCGTCGATAATGTTTACGACAATATCCGGTTTATTCTCTTTAAAAAAATCGCTGACGACTTTTTCTTCTTGCGAACGAGCATTAATCGAATAAGTACCCGGCAAATCTATCACAGAAATTTTTCTGCCGTTGTGTTCAATCATTCCGACCTTTTTATCGACAGTGACGCCTGGCCAGTTGCCGATTTTCTGGCGTGCACCGGTCAATTCATTAAAAATTGTCGATTTGCCTGTATTAGGGTTGCCGGTTAAAGCTACAGATAACGCTGACATATTATCACCTTCATTGATTTTTATTCCACGATTGAAACTTCGATTTGC
Source organism: uncultured Selenomonadaceae bacterium (assembly GCA_905236665.1). Classification (GTDB taxonomy): domain Bacteria; phylum Bacillota; class Negativicutes; order Selenomonadales; family Selenomonadaceae; genus Quinella. The sequence goes on from CAJONF010000188.1 coordinate 3,916, forward strand.
GCAGCGTCGGCGCGTCTCATTGCCAAATTATACGAACGGATTCTTATTGCAATCGGGTCGCCCAGCGGTGCCGAGTTCAAAATTTCTACGCGTGTTCCAGGAATTAAACCCATTGTCATCAAACGCTGTTTAAGTTCAGATTCGCCTATTGAGTCAATGCGAACGACCATTCCAATTTTTGCGTCGCTAAGTGTCAACATCATCAACTCCTTGAAAATTTTTTCATTGCGCGAAGTTTATCACGCATGAAAATAAGTATCAACACCTTTTGAAAAAATTTTTTAATAAAAAAGCGCAGGGAAAATTTTTCTCTACGCTTAAAATTTTTTTTAGCAAATTATTTAGCGGTGACCATGCGGTTAATCGCGCTGA
>CAJONF010000189.1 GCA_905236665.1 uncultured Selenomonadaceae bacterium
AAAATTATCGGGCGTCTCAAAATCAGCGCGGCATAATAAAAAACTCCCGCCAATATTCCTAGCGTCGGCACTTGCACCGAACTAAGCGGCAGGTTCGCGAAAACCCGATTAAGCTCCGCGCCCGCCCCAAAGATTAACGCCTCGCCGGTGAAAAAAATTTTCCCGCCAATCGGCACGACCGCCGCAATTATCCCGCCCAAAAGTCCCCCGACAATTACAACTTCCAACAGCGGCATAACAAATACATTTGCCAAAACCGAACTCAACGAAATTTGATTGAAATACCACACGATAACCGGCAAGCTCGCCAGCTGAGCCGCAATCGTCATTGACGCCGCCTCCGCAAAAAATTTCGGCGTGCGTTCTAAAAAATTTTTCAAGTCTTCGGATAAATACATAAGACCAGCAGTCGCCGTGAAACTCAACTGAAAACTCACGTCGAATAAAAGCAACGGTTGGTTAATCAGCATTGCCAGCGCAGTTAATGTCAAAAGCCGTGAGCCTTCCGCCTCCGCATTCAAAGTTTTTGCCAAGAAAACCAAAACTCCCATTGTCGCCGAACGCATAACTTGTGGCAAAAGTCCGCTCAATATCGCGTAGGTGCCGATAATAAAAAATCCCACCACGAAAGTTATTTTCTTCGGAATTTTTAATAGCAAGCAAAGCCACGCCGTAGCCATTGCCAGCATACTCATATGCGAGCCGCTGACCGATAAAATATGCACAATGCCCGTCGTTTGAAAATCTTCGACCAATTCCGGATTTAAGCCCGCGTAGCCGCCAAAAAGCATTGCGAAAATCGCCGCCGCATCTTCCCGCGACATTACCTGCATCATCGATTCTCGGTAGTGTTCACGAATTGCCGCCACGCCGCGCAAAAATTTTGTCCAAAGTCCGCCGTCAACTTTTTCAATCGAAATGCCCTGCTTGCCCGCCGACATCCGCGCAGTAATTCCGTCCGCTTTCATGCGCGTTACACCGTCGATTTGCCCGGGGTTGTTGTAATTGTGCAGAAGTTTTAAATTGCCGCTCGCCGAAATTTTATCGCCGATTCGCGCCGCCGGAATTTGTTCACCATCTTTAGGATAGTAAGTCAAAATCAGCCCACCAGAAATTTTTTGCTCCGTGCCTTTAATTTTTATCGACGCCGCGTCCACGACAAAGCGAATCTGCGTCGCAGTGTTCGGCAAAATTTTTATCTGCGGCTCTTCGCGAATAAAGCCCGATAAAAAAATTTGTTGCCCCGCGAATTTTGAAACGTCATCTGGCGGCAGATTGTCTACAGAAAAAAATCTCAGCCCGCCGAACGTAAAAAAAATTATTGGGCAAATTATCCACGCTGTTAAATTTTTTCGCCGCCACGTGAAAATTATCCCGCCGATTATCAACGCCGCGCAAATCCCAATTAAAAATTTCGGCGAGCGATGAAAATTTTCCATAAAAAGAATGCCCGCCGCCATTGCCGCGAGCAAAACATTTAGCATTGAGTTTGAAACTTTAATTTTCATGATAAACCTTTGGACTACTCAAACTGGATGCAACGTCACGTTGCCCCGCCGCCATTGCCATGAGCAAAACATTTAGCATTGAGTTTGAAACTTTAATTTTCATGATAAACCTTTTAGAAACTGCCGCCGCCACCGCCGTGACCGCCGCCACCATGCCCGCCACCACGAGATTTTCCGCTGGATTTCGGACGCCGCTTGACGTTCATAAACAAAAATGTATCGCGATTCTCCGTCAATCGCACGGTATTCTTTTTGAGATAGTCAACCGCCGCCATTGCATGATGAATATTGCTCATCTTGCCGATAAGAGAAGAGCGAATCATAAATCCCAAAAAAAGTGAAATGACAACCGCAATCATCGCCGCCATAGGATCGAATTCGCCGGGTACCCGTTGACCATAAGGCACGCCCTTTGTCTCATAATAAGTCAACAGCTCGTCCACGCCGTCAATAAAATTATTCACCGCGCCAAAATAATCGCCCGCGCTCAAATCCGATTGAAATTTATCTTTAAGAAAAGGAATTCCGTCATAGTCAGTGATTCGTTCAACCATGCGCCGATCTGTTGACATTTCATATTTGCGATTTTTCATGTCAACAAGCAAGACAATTCCGCCGTTCGCGCCGTTAGCAAAATTTTTATCAAGAAAATTATTCGACGCGGTTATCATATCCGAATTGCCGATTGTCTTCACAAAGGCAACGCCAATTTTTATTTTGTGAGCCTGTTCCACAGCGTGAATCTTTTTATTGAGCTGTTCAATCTCCGACGCGCTCAAAAGCCCTGCTTGATCAGTGACAGATTGAATCTGCGCGGCACTTGCTAAAGAAAAATTCAGCGCGATAATCAGCGCAATCAAACTAAAAAATTTTTTCATGACGCGCCCTCCTCAAGTAAACATAAGAATCAAAAAATAAATAATCGGCATGAGCACCAACGAACACAGCGCGGGATAAAGAAAAGCTTTTGTCGTGTCATAGGGTAGCGAACCAACAACTTTTCCGGTTTGCCCGTTCATCATAAAGGTATAGGGCTTGTCTTGATAGCGCGTCGTCAAAATCCATACGGGAACCATCGCATAGCTAACCTTGCCAACATCTTTAACAACAGCGGCATTTTCTAAGCTCACGGCGTCAAAATTTTCCACGGAACTTCTTAAAACTTCAACCGCGCTGGTCTCAACGCGTTTATCTGCGCGGGGTGCGGAAGTTTCTGCGTCCACGTCGTATTTGTCAGCAAGATAGCCAGTAAAATAAGCCGCGCTAAAAGGAACTAGCTCTGAATAATCGAACGGCTCGATACTTTCCATGTAAGCATCGTCCATTTTCTTTGAACCGTCAACAGGAATCCGCTCAAAACTCATCGTGGCGGCGCGTCTGCAGTTATAAACGCTAATTTCCGTGATAACTTCTTTAGGAGTGTTAATTACGTGATGTTTTTCTGCACGAAATTCAGCTTGTGCATTTATCTTTGAATCAAACAGCCAGAAAGGTACATACATAGGTTGAATAGCCTCAACGCGATTGTTCGCAGTAAAATTGCTCGGCAAAAGCATATGCCCTTTGTAAAATTCTTTTAGCGCGTTTACGGCGTCTTGCTTAGTTTTTTTGAATGGAATAACAAAATCCGGCTTCAACATTCCGTCAAAACGCTTCGGAATCATTGTCGGGTTGCCGCAGTAAACACACTCGGTCGCCATAGTGTTTTCATCACAAACAAGCTCCGCGCCGCAACTCGAACAAGTAAAAGCCTGCAGAGTTTTTGCCTCGTCGCTGTCCCACTCCGAACCGGCATTTTCTGTCTCCCATTTAGCCTCTTGAGCTTCTGCCGCGTGAACTGCCATTTGCTGTTTATCGCGGAAAAGTTCCTCAATCGCGCTGACTTCAAATTCAGTGCCGCAATATTCGCACGTGACTGTTTTCTTGCCCGGCAAAAAACTTAGCGGCGCACCGCAGTTCGGACATTTATAACTAACCGATGAATCAGCCATTTGAACGCCTCCCAAATTTTTTTACGCGCCGATTTTAACAAAAGATTTTTACCCGTGCAACAAAAAAGGAACCCGAAGGTTCCGTAAAAAATTACCTCGTGATATGGTGTCTTTTCAGATAATTAAATGTCGTTTTCGGAACAAGATTTTTTATCTTGTCAAAATCGCCAACTTTTAACGCCTCGCGAACTATGCTGGCACTTATCGGCTCGCCGGAAAAATTTTTGCGCGGGATTTCGCAAAACTCAATGCCATAGCGCGGCAAAATTTTTTTCATAGTCTCATTATATTGGCGCGTAACATTATCAGTCGGCTCTTCGCCCGCAAATCGAATCGTAATTCCCAACGTCGGCGCAATTTCTTTTGCAAAAATTTCAACGTCCTCGCTCGGATCAATCTGTACGTTCTGAAGTTTTTCCTTATTAAAATAGCCCGAAAAAGTCTGCTGAGAAATTATAAATTTCCCGCTCGGCAAAACTTCTACGTTCGGAAATTTTTTAACGCCTTCTTTAACAAGTTCAATCCTGTCCGCAAAGGGAAATTCGCTCCTGTCTTCTTCAACAACAAAAATATAAAGCCGTGCAACTTTTGCCGACGCGTATTTGACAAGATATTGATGACCCAGCGTAAACGGGTTGCAGTTCATGACGATTGCACCAATGGGAATTTTTTTCGCCCGAATTTTTTGTTTGTACTGTTCCAATTCTGCGTTGAAAATTTTTATGCCGCCCTGCTCGAATTGCGGCGGAATACCATATCGATGATAAAACGGGGGGGGCAGGATATTTAAAGTTTTCATCTCTAAAAAAATTATTTCGCGTGAGCAGATCAAAAAATTGTTCCGCCAAAATTTTGTAGCCGATTTCGTTAATGTGACCTTTATCAACAAAAATTTCCCTATAATCGTGCGGCGGATCGAAAGCATTCCTTAAATCGATAATGGGCAAAAATTCAGCTGTTAAATTTCCACTGAGCCAGATAAAAATAATATCGCCAGGTTGAGCGTTCAGAAGGTTAAGATTATAAAAAATGTCTTGATATCTATTTGAATAAGGTTGCCCTTCGTTTTCCACGCGATAAGGTAAATTATGTTCGTTTAGCATTTTCTGCAGATAAGATTCTATCGTTTTGTTGAAGGGCGCATAAGAACCCATGTAATGACATGGTCCAACGAAAAAAATCTTATTAACAAAACGTGAAGGTTGATTGGCTGTTAAACGTTTACCGTTTTTAATTCTTATCAAAGGGTCGTCCACATCGTTCATTACAGTAAAACCGTCAAGGTCGACTATTACGCCCTTTGCCACGTATATCATATCGTAAACTTCGAGGTTGTTGTAGCCAAATTTATCTAAAGGAGTTTTTATCTTGCCGGGATTTTTTAAAATTTGAGAGGCGAGCATATTTGACTCGGTAAGTGTTTCGCCAAATTCTTTGCCACCTTCGTATTTTTCAATTTGATTCGGAAGCTTTGTCGTAAATATTTTGACGCGTGGATTGCGTTGCAAAAAATTCAGCAAGGGAATTTCGACATAAGTTTTGCGTGTAAAATATTCTACAAGTTCATCAAGATAAATAATTAGAGGAGAACTTTGACCAATGATTTGATTTTTAGTCAAGACAATAATTTTATCAAAATTCTCATGCATCAGTTCGGAAATATTAAAACAATCCAAATTAGTAGTGAGAGTTTTGTTAAAAGAAAGATTTATTGAGCTTGTCGGAGAATTAAGAAGACTAAATTTAGCTGATAATCTCTTGTCGTAACGAAATTGAACATGAATTTCCCAGATAAACTGCCAAAATTTTGCGTCAGCGACAATTAGCGGTCTATTTATCTTGTTGTCAATACAAAATTGCGGAAGTGTATAGCCTCCCGTGAAACAATCGCGCATTTGAATTAAAAGTTGTTCGTCGTTCATCATTAAGCCGTTACTGAGAACTTACAAAAAGTTATAAAAACCTTTATGTCCCATTCCTGCTTCGCCGCGTCCGCTTTTGCCGAGGCTACTT
>CAJONF010000190.1 GCA_905236665.1 uncultured Selenomonadaceae bacterium
CAAAAATCCGCCAGTGATTTAAATTTACCGCCGTTTTTGCGCTCTTTAACAATGTTTGTAACCGCCGCCTCACCAACAGATTTTATCGCCGATAAACCGAAGAGAATCGCGCCGCCGTCAACGATAAAATGCCCCGCGCTTCTGTTTATATCGGGAGCAAGAACTTTTACACCCATGCGCCGCGACATTTCGATATATGCGGAAATTTTTTCAGCCTCCATAGTGCCGGTTAAAATCGCCGCCATGTATTCAGCGGGATAATGCGCTTTAAGATATGCCGTCTGCCAAGCCAAAAGTCCATAAGCCGCTGAATGTGATTTATTGAAACCGTAGTCCGCAAAATGTGTAAGCAGTTCAAAAATTTTTTCCGCCAGAGATTTTGCGACGCCGTTTTTTTCACAGCCGCGCAGGAAATTTTCTTTTTGCGCCAATAAAATTTCTGCCTTCTTCTTGCCCATTGCTCGCCGCAAAATATCTGCTTGTCCCAGCGTGAATCCTGCCAGCGTCTGCACAATTTGCATTACCTGTTCTTGATATAAAATCACGCCGAAAGTTTCTTTAAGTATCGGCTCAAGTTTCGGGTGCAAATACTGCGGAAATTTTTTTCCGTGTTTACCGGCAATAAAGTCGTCAACCATGCCTGAACCTAAAGGTCCCGGTCGATATAGAGCGACGGTCGGTATTAAATCCTCAAAACATTCCGGTCGCAAATCTTTAACTAAATTCGTCATGCCGGCTGATTCCATTTGAAAAACTGCGCCCGTTTTACCAGCCGAAAGCATTGCCGCTGTCTTTTTATCGCGCAATGGAATTTTTGAAAGCTCCAACTCCACGCCGCGAGATGCTTTGATATTTTCTACAGCTTCGACAATGATTGTTAGCGTTCGCAAGCCGAGGAAGTCCATTTTCAGCAAGCCTAGTTCTTCAATTTTATCTTTGTCGTATTGCGTGACGAGTGCGCCATTAGAAATTTGTAACGGAACAATTTCATCAAGCGGCACTTTTGAAATAACGACGCCCGCCGCATGAACAGACGAATGGCGCGGCAAACCTTCCAGTTTTTTTGCGAAGTCGATAATTTTTTTTGAGTCGGGATTTTTTTCGTACTCTTCGCGCAGTTCGTTAGACTTTTTCAACGCGCTGTCAATCGTTATGTTTAGGACGTTGGGAATCATTTTGACAATCCGCGAACTTTCGGAATAGGGCACGTCCATAACGCGAGCAACGTCGCGAATCGAAGCTTTAGCCGCCATTGTCCCGAACGTCACGATCTGCGAAACTTTATCCGCACCATATCGTTCCTTAACGTAGGCAATAACTTCGTCGCGGCGAATATAGCAAAGGTCAACGTCGATATCGGGGAGCGTGACGCGTTCGGGATTTAAAAATCTTTCAAACAGCAGATTATGTTTAATCGGGTCGAGTTCGGTAATTTCCAAAACATAAGCAACGAGACTGCCCGCCGCCGAGCCGCGTCCGGGACCGACGGGAATTTTATTTCGCCGTGCAAAGTTAATAAAGTCGTGGACAATCAGAAAATAGCCGTCGTAGCCCATGCCGTGAATAATTTCGAGTTCGCGATTGAGCCGCGCTGTAATTTCTTCTGTGAGCACGGGATAGCGGGCGCGGATTTTTTTATTGCAAAGATCGCGCAGATATTCGGCGTCGGTTTTACCTTCAGGCAACGGGAATTCGGGCATTTGCAATTTTCCAAACTCCAGCGTAACATTGCAACGTTCAGCAATTTTTAGCGTATTGTCGCAAGCTTCGGGCGTGTCAAAAAAAAGTTCGCGCATTTCTTCTGCTGACTTCAAATAATAATCGTCGGAAGGAAATCTCATACGCTTACTGTCGCTTAAAGTTTTGCCGGTCTGCATACAAAGCAACAGTTCATGAAAATTGCTGTCTTCGCGGCGCACATAATGTGAATCGTTTGTGGCAACGAGCGGGATATTAAATTCAGCGGAAAATTTTTTCAGCGCGGCGCGAACTTTTTCTTCTTCGTCCAGCTTGTGATTTTGTATCTCCAGAAAAAAATTATCTCGACCGAAAATTTCCACGTATTCAGCGATTAATTCTTTGGCGCGGGAAAAATCTTTGTCTAAAATGGCGCGAGGAATTTCTCCGGCTACGCAAGCACTAAGCGCAATTAATCCGCTGTGATATTCGCGCAGAATTTCTTTGTCGACACGCGGGCGATAATAAAAACCTTCGGTGCCCGCCTTGCTAGCCAACTTAACGAGATTTTTATAGCCTTCGTTGTTTTCTGCCAACAAAATGAGATGATAATATTTAGCGAAATTATTTTTATCGCGATCGAGACGGGATTGCGGGGCAACGTAAACTTCACAGCCAATAATCGGTTTAATGCCGCATTTTTTTGCCGCCTTATAAAAATCAATGACGCCGTACATGGTGCCATGGTCGGTTATGGCTAGGGAAGTCATGCCGAAATTTTTTGCCGCGTCTAGCAAATCGTTGATACGCGCCGCGCCGTCTAGCAAGCTGTATTCCGTGTGGACGTGCAAATGTGTAAAATTCATGACGCTCCCTCCAAAAAATTTTCTTCATGATAGCAGAAAAAATCTTTCGCCGCAAAAAAATTTTCCGCCGCCCTTGAAACGTGATAAAATTTGCGTGGAGGTGGCAATTTTGGAAGACTCAACATTTTTATATTTTTTAACGGCGTCGATTTTGTTGACGCTAGCTCCTGGTCCAGACATTTTATATTTGCTGACAAAAAGTTTAGCCGACGGCGCGAAGTCGGGAATAATTTTAGCTTGCGGCTTGGTTAGCGGAATAGTTTTTCACACGACGCTTGTAATGCTGGGCGTGGCGGCGTTGATAAAATCTTCAGCAACAGCGATGTTACTGCTAAAAATTTTCGGCGCGGCATATCTTTTATTTTTAGCATTTGGCGCGTTCAAATCTGCGCGGGCGGGCAAAAAAATTTCTCTGGCTCGTTCGGATAAAAAATTTTCAGCGTCGGCACTGTATAAACGCGGCGTCTTGATGAACGTATTAAATCCAAAAGTTTTGCTGTTCTTTCTGGCATTCCTGCCACAGTTCGTCGACTTGTCGAGTGACGGCGCGAGCTTGACAATTTTATTTTTAGGCGTGGTATTCGCGGCACAGGCATTGATAATTTTTTCAATCGTGGCATTTTTCGCGGGGCGCGTGAGAAATTTATTATTGCGCAGAAAAAATATCGGGCAGATTTTAAATTTCGCGGAAGCGGCGGTGCTGGCGATAATCGCGGCGGGTCTGATTTATTTCTGAAAAAATATTTACAATCGCGGGCGGCGGCGTTATAATCGTAACAAAGGAGGTTGGAAATTTTGATTCAAGAAAATAGAGTTGTAGTCACGGGGCTTGGAGCAATTTCTCCTGTTGGCATTGGTAAAGAAAACTTTTGGGAATCACTGAAGGCTGGCAAGAATGGCATTGGGCGAATCACTCGCTTTGACGCCACGGACTTTACTGCTCAAATCGCCGGCGAAGTTCCTAATTTCGACCCCGTACAGTTCATAGATAAAAAAGAATCCAAGCGCATGGATCGTTACACGCAATTTGCATTGGCGGCGACGCGCCTTGCTTTTGACGACGCGCAGATAAAAAATATCGACAGTGAGCGTACAGGAATTTTCGTCGGTTCAGGTATCGGCGGCATGGAAACTTTGCACAATCAATACGAAAAACTTTTTAGCAAAGGACCTTCGCGAATCAGCCCGTTCTTTATCCCGATGATGATTGCGAACATGGCGGCTGGCAACGTTGCCATTGCCTTTAAATTGCAGGGACCTTGCGAATGTATCGTTACTGCTTGCGCGTCCGGTACAAATGCGATTGGCGATGCGTTCAGGGTAATTCAGCGCGGCGAGGCTGATGTTATGTTTGCCGGCGGCACTGAGGCGGCGATTTCTCCTGCAGGTGTGGCGGGCTTTGCTCAAATGAAAGCTCTTTGTTCCGACCACAACGACGACCCCGCACACGCTTCTAGACCATTTGATAAAAATCGCAGTGGTTTTATTATGGGCGAAGGTGCAGGAATTATTGTCCTTGAAAAATTGGAACACGCGATTAACCGCGGCGCACATATTTACGCGGAAATTGTCGGCTATGGTCGCAACGATGACGCTTACCACATAACAACGCCCGCGCCCGGCGGAATTACTCAAGCTAAATGCATGAAACTTGCCTTGGACGACGCCGGACTTAATCCGGAAGAAATTGATTATATCAACGCGCATGGAACTTCGACGCAATTTAATGATCGCGGCGAGACAGAGGCTATCAAAAATCTTTTCGGCGAACACGCTTACAAGCTGGCAATTTCTTCTACAAAGTCAATGACGGGACATATGCTCGGCGCGGCGGGCGGCATTGAGGCTGTAGCGACGGTTTTGTCGATTGAAAATAATATCGTTCACCCGACTATTAATTACGACACGCCAGATGAAGGACTTGATTTAAATTACGTCCCGAATGTGGCACAAGCTCGCGTTGTCAATGCGGCCATTTCAAATTCGTTCGGATTCGGCGGACATAATGCTTGCCTTGCCTTTAAAAAATTCAACAACTAAGAAATTTTTCAAAATAAAAATCTCCCGATTAAATCGAGAGATTTTTTAGTTTATAAAAGCTTCACATTTTTTTATTGAGTGGCGGCTATTCCTGCGGCATTGCCCATTGACCACGCCGCCTGCAAATTAAATCCGCCCGTGAACCCGTCAACGTCCGCCACTTCGCCGACGATATATAATCCGCTGATAATTTTTGATTCCATTGTCTTTGGATTGATTTCTTTTGTAGAAACGCCGCCCGCCGTGACTATTGCCTCGTCAATTGGGCGCGTTTTTGTTATCGTCAGTGGTAAGCCGCGCAAAATTTCTGCCAACCGCCGCCGTTGAGCCTGTGTAATTTCGTCAACGCGTTTTTCTTCCGGCAGATATGATAAATCCAAGACGACGGGAATTAATTTTGACGGCAAAAGTTCGACCAGCGCATTTTTTATCGATTTTCGTTTGAATTTGTCGAAGTCCCGCAAAATTCTGGCGTCAAGCTGTTCGGGCGTCAATGCCGGCTTTAAATTTATCTCAAGCTCTACAAATTTTTCTTCTGCCAAAAGTTTTGCGGCGGTTCTGCTCAAAGTTAAAATTATCGGCCCTGAAACGCCAAAATGTGTGAATAACATTTCTCCAAAAAGTTCAGCGATTTTTTTCCCGTCAGCCAAAAGTTTTACGCGAACATTTTTTAACGATAACCCTTGCAAATCTTTTACGAAATCTTCTTCGACTTCGAGCGGCACTAATGCGGGCAAAATTTCTGTAACTGTGTGACCTAATCGCCGCGCAAATTTAAAACCGTCGCCCGTCGAACCGGTTGCCGGATAAGATGAACCGCCCGTCGCCAAGATCACCGCGTCTGCAGAAAAAACTTTTCCGCCGACCAATACGCCGCGGATTTTTTTATTTTCAGCAACAATTTCTTTGACGGAGGAATTTGTCCGAACGTCCACGCCTAAAATCGCCAAGCGTCTCAACAGCGCGTCGATAACTTCGCCGGCATTGTCACTGGCAGGAAAAATTCTGCCGCCACGTTCAATTTTAGTTTTAACGCCAAGATTTTCAAAAAAGTTCACCGTGTCGACCGGCGAAAATTTTTTCAACGCGCTGAATAAAAATTTTCCGTTGCCTGGAATATTTTTCACTACTTCTGCAATGTCCGCCGTGTTTGTCAGATTGCAACGACCTTTGCCGGTGATAGAAAGTTTTCGTCCGATGCGCGGCATTTTTTCAAACAAAGTGACTTGTGCGCCGTTTTCAGCAGCCCGAATCGCCGCCATAACTCCCGCCGCGCCGCCGCCGATAACCGCAATACTTAATGAATTTTCCATTTGAATTCTCCTAAAAAAATCCCTCCCAGCAGTTGAGAGGGAAATTTTTTTGCGCCGTGTGAAATTATTTTTTGCGAACCATGTCGACTTTTTGTTTGCCGGTCTTGTAAGTAGTTTTTTCTACGTGGCGTCTGTAAACGCGAGCGGCTTTTTGGCGTTCATCAAGTTCTTTACGTTCTTCCTTTGTCATGTTTTTCTTAGCGGTAATGTCGAACTGTTTAAAAAATTCTTCAGCCGCCTTGCCGTAATCTTTGGCGGTTTTATCAAGGACGTTGCTTTGAACGCTGTAGGTGTACATGAGCTTAGAATCGGTTGCGCCGTAGACGTAGAAGAAAAGCCACGGGCGTTTAGAATTGTTGGTGACAGTGGCGATAACGTAAGTGTCAGCGTATTTTGAAATGAACTTGTTGTAAACTTTTTCGGCTTCCGGCACGTCGAGCGAGTGAATGTCAATGCCGGTATCGCGGCGAATGGCGGCGGCCACGTCTTCATAGGAAACAATTTCGCGGCTTGAAGTAAATCTGCCGGCGTTGTAAATATCTTTCATGAAGTCGTGGATTTCCGGCTCGGTATCTTCGGTTTTGTAATAGTTGGGATAGGCGACCGCGATTTTTTTTACTGGTGCAAGATTGACATCTTCTTCCACCATTTCTTCAAATGCGGCAAAAGCCACCGACGCTGTAAAAAAAACTGTCATCATGAACAGCGCGGCAAAAAATTTTTTTGTCAATTCAAATCTCCGTTACTGAGAACTTACAAAAAGTTATAAAAACCTTTATGTCCCATTCCTGCTTCGCCGCGTCCGCTTTTGCCAAGGCTACTCGCGTTTTTTCGACGCTCCACAGGCTTAAATTCCCCGCTAACGTACGGGTACATATGCAGGTTTTCTTGAAAGTGAAAC
>CAJONF010000191.1 GCA_905236665.1 uncultured Selenomonadaceae bacterium
GTAACCGACGCGGGCACCAATACTCCTAGAACTGTACGTTCGCCCTTTGTGAGCGCGGGCAAGAAAAATTTCCATGCGTGATAAAAAATTATCGGCAGTGCTATTAAAAATCCGGCGGCGATGTCGATTTTCAGATAGGTAAAAAAAGCTTCGCCTGGTTTCATGTAGTAAAGCTTGCCGACGGGCATTGTCAGATAATTTGTTATCTCGTCTAGAAAAAAATACGCGACACAACTTCCGAATACAACAGCCAGCAAAGATTTTATAATGCGCGAGCGAAGTTCTTCAAGGTGCGCCGTCAAACTCATTGTGCCGTCGTCAAGTTCGGAATTTTTTTCTTGCTCAGTCATTTTTTATCGAGTTTTTCGGCGTCAAGTTTTTTCTGCTCAGTCACGTCGACAGTTTTAATGTCCTCAGCATTTGCCTGCTTAAATTCTTTAATGCTCTGTCCCAAAGCTTTGCCGACGCCGGGCAATTTGCCGGGACCAAAGACAACTAGACCGATAATTAAAATTAAAATGAGTTCGGGCACACCGATTCCAAACATGAATATCACACTCCAAATTTTTTTTGATTATATCACAAGTTTTTTTGCGTGTCGAAACTTTTTTTGTTATTATTGCGGCGAAGGTGATAAAAATAAATGTTACAGGATATAACGCTCGGACAATTTTTCCCAGGCAAATCGCCACTGCACCGGCTGGACCCGCGCACGAAAATAATTTTGCTGTTCGTGCTGATAATTTTAATTTTTGTGGCTCAAGGTTGGGCGGCGTATCTGGCATTGACGGCTGTGACGATCGGATTAATTTTTTTATCAAAAGTGCCGCCGCTCACAGTTTTAAAATCCGTCAAGCCGCTTGCCTGGATAATTTTGTTCACACTTTTAATCCACTGCGTCAGCCACGACGGCGAAGTCTTAGCAAAAATTTACGTGTTCAAGTTGACGACGGAAGGAATTATTTACGGTGTGCAGATAAGTTTACGGCTGGTGTTGCTGATTTTGCTGTCTAGTCTGTTGACCTTCACAACTTCGCCGCTGAAATTAACCGACGCCACGGAAAAGCTTTTGTCGCCGCTGAAAAGAATCGGCGTGCCTGCGCATGAATTGGCAATGATGATGACAATAGCAATTCGATTCGTGCCCACGCTGATTGAGGAGACGGATAAAATTATCAAGGCGCAAAAATCTCGCGGGCTGGATTTCGAGTCGGGAGGCTTTGTTAAAAAATTGCGGGCAATGGTTCCAATTTTAGTTCCGTTATTTTTATCGAGTTTCAGGCGCGCAGATGATTTAGCGTTGGCAATGGAGGCGCGGTGTTATCGCGGCGGTGAAGGGCGAACTCACATGAAACAGTTACATTTGACCAAAGAAGATTTTTTTGCAACAGTTCTTATAATTTTAATCGGTGCAGGAATAATTTTCTTGAGTATTCAACAAGATTTTTTTTAAAATTTTTTCTAACGTGGAGATCAATTTATGCGGCAAGAAAATAAACGGGAAATGAAACTTCGGCGGCGGAATATCGCGCTGACTGTTGCCTATGACGGCACGAATTATAACGGTTTCCAATGGCAAAGTCCGCCGCGTGTAGCTGTACAAAATATTTTGGAAGAGCGGCTGGAAAAAATTTTCGGAGATAAGATAGAATTGGCGGCGGCAGGGCGAACTGATGCCGGAGTTCATGCCTTTGGACAAGTCGTAAATTTTTTCACGGACGGGCGCATTGACATTGAAAAAATCCCGCTTGCCGCCAGCACAGTTTTGCCGGCTGATATTGTTGTTCGTCAGGCGCAGGAAGTTGATAAAAATTTTAGCGCGTTGCACAGCGCGAAGAGTAAAATTTATTTCTACAGAATTTTGCGCGGCGCGGCATCTAATCCGTTCGTAAATCGTTTTGCCTGGCACATTTGGCGACCGCTGGACGTGAACGCAATGAGCGAGGCGTTGAAAATTTTAATTGGCACGCATGATTATTCGAGTTTCAAAGCGGCTGGTGGTGCACCGAATATGAATCCCGTCCGAACGATTTTTGCGGCAGAAATTTTTAATGAAAATTTTTTCGGCGGGGATATTTTAACGATAAAAATTCACGCGAGCGGCTTTCTCTATCATATGGCGCGAAATATCGTAGCTCTGGTCGTGGCTGTTGGGCGTGGCAAAATAAATCTTGCTGAATTTCAAAAAATTTTTTATGCCTGTGACAGAAAATTAGTTCCTGCTACTGCGCCCGCTCAAGGTCTTTGCTTACAAGAAGTTTTTTACTAAAACCTTACAGCTTAAAGCTTAAAGCTACTTTGCAGGGATTATTGCCCCTTGCGCAGAATAGATTGTAAAAACTTTGAACGGAGGCGAATTACTTTGTTGACTTACAATTATTATGGGCACGCTTGCTTCCTGCTCGACGACGGAAAAAATAAAATCCTTGTCGATCCGTTTTTGACGGGCAATCCGCAGGCAACAATCAGCGACAAGGACGTTGAGGCGGATTATATTTTGGTGACGCACGCGCATGGTGATCATGTTGGCGACGCGCCGAATATTGCTGTTCGGACGGGAGCAACTGTCATTGGCATTCCGGAAATTGTCGACTTCGGCGGGCAACGCGTTAAAACAATCGGCATGAACCTTGGCGGTACAGTCAAAACTGAATTTGGCTTTGTACGCATGGTTCCGGCTCTGCACAGCGCGGGAATTCCCGGCGGCATTGCTTGCGGATTTGTTATCGGCGTTGGCGGCAAAGTTATTTACTACGCGGGCGACACGTCCCTTTTCTCCGACATGAAATTAATCGGCGAACGTGACAAGATTGACTACGCGATTTTGCCGATTGGCGGACATTACACAATGGATCCCGTTGACGCGGCAAAAGCTGTTGAATTTCTTGACGCGGCGAATGTTATTCCCCTGCATTATGACACATGGGACATCATCAAACAGAATCCCGAAGACCTGCTTAAACTCGTTGCCGTTGCCAAAGTCCACATCGTCAAGCCCGGTCAGTCGATTGAATTGACGTGAGAAACGTAGTTAAAAACTTCGACGCCGCGCCATTTGACTTGACAAAACTTTCTGATTCGGTACAATCACTTTACTTGACTGATTCGCTTAAAGAAAAGCTCGTTGTGATTTTGGGCGCGACTTCCACTGGGAAAAGTTCGCTGGCAATTTCGCTCGCCGAAAAATTCAACACGGAAATAATTTCAGCAGACTCCATGGCGGTTTATAAAAATTTCAACGTGGGAACTGCCAAGCCGTCACCAGCCGAAATGCAACGCGTGCCTCACCATCTGATTGATATCCTCGACGCGCAAGAAAAATTCAGCGTCGGCGAATTTGTCAGACGGGCGCGGGCGATTATCACCGATATAAATCGGCGGGGAAAAATTCCAATCGTGGCGGGCGGTACAGGTCTTTATATTCAAGCACTTGTCGAAGGCTACGAAATGCAATTAGGAATGAGCAATGCTCAATGCGTAATTAAAAGTTCGTCATCATATTACAAACAGACGGGCGAACTAATTTACAACGCGTTGATTTATGGCTTAACTACACAGCGCGCAGAACTTTACGACAGAATTAATCGGCGGACGGAAAAAATGTTCGCGGACGGTCTTGTCGACGAAGTAAAAAATTTGCTCGCCGCAGGAATCAGTCCCCACGCTCAAGCAATGCTCGGTATCGGATACAAAGAAACAGTCGAATACCTTCAAGGCGGCGCGACGCTCGACGAAACTATTTTAAAGGTTGCACAAGCCACGAGAAATTTCGCTAAACGCCAGCTCACGTGGTATCGGCGAATGAACTATATAACGTGGTTGAAAATATAACGCTTTGCAAAGGAGAGAATTTTATGTCAACAAACAAACCAATCAATCTGCAGGAAAATTTCTTGAACCAGGCGCGCAAAGAAAACGTCCCCGTTACAATCCACCTTCTGAACGGTTTCCAGATTAAGGGCATGATCCGCGGCTTCGATCAGTTCACGGTCGTTATCGACGCCATGGGACGCCAGCAAATGGTTTTCAAGCACGCAATCTCGACGATCACACCGGCAAAACCGCTCGGTGCTCAACAGCAGGCGGCACCGGTAGCAGAAGCAAAATCCGCCGAGGCACCTGCCGAGGAAGAAGCGGAATAAAATTTCTTTTTGGCGAGGCAAAATAAAATGATTCGAGGCTTTGAGATTCTCGAAGGGTACAAAGGAATTCATCTTCCAACACGCAAAACGGCTTTCAGTGCGGGTTACGACCTGGAGGCAGCAGAAGATATTCACGTGACGGATAAAAAAATTTCGCTAGTGCCCACGGGTCTCAAAGCCTTTTTTCCTGCTGATGAAGTCTTGCTAATTTATATGCGCTCTAGTCTTGCTGTTAAACATAATCTTTTTCTGGCGAATGGCGTTGGCGTAATTGATGCGGATTATCGCGGACATATCATCTTGCCCGTTATCAGTTTTGGTGGCGAATTTGAAATTAAAAAAGGTATGAGAATCGCGCAGGGAATTTTCCAAAAATATTTTGCGGTTGACGGTGATACAATCGGCGTGGGAGAAATCCGGCGCGGACGTTTCGGTTCCACGGGAGATTTTTAGACAGAGGAAATCATAATGGATAATTACAAATACATAACGGAAAATATAAAAGCAATGAAGGGACAATATCATTCTCTTAGTTCAAAGGCTGATGACTATGTTTTTTCTGCCCTTTGTGTCAAAGCAAATTTCTATAAAAATCCTTCGCTGGTTCTGAATGAAAGTGATTTTGCAGAAATTATTGTTGACAGCCCCAATGACGGCGGCGCAGATATTCTTTTGAGCGACCCGAATTCCGAGACCGCCGACCTTGTTATTGGACAGTCGAAATTTTATAAAAGTATTACTTCTGAACAGGTGCTTAATGCCGTGCGCAAAATGGCAGACTTTTACAACGACATGACGGCGGGAGACTACGAAAAATTTAATGACAGAGTAAAAAGTCGTTTCCATAAATTGTACGATGAAATTGGCGACGAATCCAAAATTCATTTCGTTTTCTACACGAGTGCAACGAAGAAAGGAATTAATATCAGGCGTATTGAAACAAAATTCCGCGAACTTTTAAACGATACACATTTAATTGAAATCGATATATTTTTTGCCGACGACCTAGAGGACGAAATCAAAGAATCACTCTTAAGAAAACCGACTGTAGAATATGGAAAAATTCAGATAGACGAGGCGAATAATTATCTTGCTTATGGCGACAGAGCAGTTATCGTGAATGTTTCCGCGTTTTCAATAAAAGATTTATATGACAATCACAACATTGTTCTTCTCTCGCACAATCTACGTTATCACATCAAAGGCAAAGCGGCGGGTCTTGACATTGACAAAGCAATAAGAACTACCATTGAAAAAGATTCAAAATCCTTTTGGTTCAAAAATAATGGCATAACGATTATTTGTGACGATTTTGAGATTGACGGCAACGTTGTAAAGCTTTGGAATTTTTCAATCGTCAACGGCGGGCAAACCACGTATCAGTTGCACCGGAGCGAACACATTGATAAGCAAAATTCTTTCTGGCTCCCGTGCAAAATCATAAAGACTGTAGGCAAGACCGCTGACGAAAAAAATACTTTCAGCTTGTCTATAGCTCAAGCTACTAATTCTCAAAAGCCGATTCAACCCGCCGATTTGAAAGCCAACGCTCCCGAACAAATTCGTTTTGCTCAAGCCATGAAAGCCGTCGGCGTGTTATACAAAACCAAACGCGGTGAAGAAGTTGACAAAAAATATCGCGCCGCTTATCTCAACACTAATTTAGCCGAAGTCGGTAAACTTTGTCTGGCGGCAATTTTTCAAGAACCGTGCAAAGCTAGAAATAACCCTTCTTCCTCTTATAAAGACCTCGATAAAAATCCTTATTACAATCCGATTTTTAAAGATAATCCGGAACAAGTCGCCCAAATTTGCAAAGAGCTACTTTACATATACTATTACTTCGATAAAATTTTTCAGCCAAAATTTGACCGCGACAATAAAAATTTGCCGAATGCTAACGACAAAATAACTTTCGCAAACAAAGCACGGACAACTTGCGTTGCGTTTACGGCTCTTGCGGCGAGGTATCATCAGGGAAATATTACAGACAAAGACGTTACCGCTTTAATTTCTTCTCCGACCTCTTCCGACGTTTATAAAATGCTTCGCGACTTGGGCGATATGAAATTTCTTTTGCCGATAAAACTTTACACCGACGCTTACGACGCGGCGTTGGACAAATTATTTAAGGCGGTTATCAAAGCAGGAACAAAAAATTATTCCATAGAGCGCAGACATAATTCAAATCTGACGCCGAACAGTTTCTTGCAGAACGACAAAAATTATTAC
>CAJONF010000192.1 GCA_905236665.1 uncultured Selenomonadaceae bacterium
AGGCGCGTTCAATCCTGCCCAATTCCCTAAAGACAGAAATTTTCGTGACAATGAATCTGCGCGAACTGCGACATTTTTTAAAATTGCGAACGGCTCCGGCGGCTCATCCGCAAATGCGGCAAATCGCGCTGAAAATTTATACAATCCTCGTGGAAAAATTACCTGCCGTCTTTGATGACATTAACCCTTGAAAAATTTTCTGCATAAAAATATAATTATGGTAAAATTTTTTGAAGGGAACACTTAACATGAAAATTACAATCGGAAGCGATCACGGCGCAGTTGAACTTAAAGAGGAAGTCAAAAAAGTTTTGGCTGAATTCGACGTGGAGATTAAAGACGTGGGCACGTTCGGCAAAGAAAGCGTGGATTATCCCGACATTGCAGAAAAAGTTTGTGCTGATGTGGTAAGTGGCGCGGCTGACAGAGGCATTGTTCTTTGTGGCACAGGGCTGGGCATTTCCATTGCGGCGAACAAAATCAAAGGGATTCGCTGTGCACTGTGTAGCGATGTTTATTCGGCTAAAATGAGCCGCGAGCACAACAACGCCAACGTTTTGGCAATGGGCGGGCGCGTCATGGGCTTTGGTCCTGCCGGTGAAATTGTTCGCGCATGGATGACTACAGAATTTGCAGGCGGACGTCATCAGCGGCGTATTGATAAGATGATGGCTTTGGAAAGCAAATAAAACTTCAAGCTGAAAATTTTTCCCGATGTCTTATGGCGTCGGGATTTTTAATTGAGCATTACGCATTGCTTTTTAGCGGCTTGCCAAAGAAAATAAAGCGTGGTAGAATTTCGGCGAAAATTTAAAGGCGTGGTGAGTTAATGCTAAAGGAAAATGCGCGGGCAAAAATAAATTTGACGCTGGACATAACGGGCACGCGGGCGGACGGTTATCACGAAGTCGCAATGATATTGCAGACGATTGAGCTTGCTGACGAAGTGGAACTGAAAAAAATTTCCGGCGGAATAAATTTAAAAATGGACACAGCAGAAATTATCGGCGGGGAAAATATCCCGACGGACGAAAAAAATTTGGCGTGGAAGGCGGCTGTTGAGTTCCAAAAATTCTATGGAAAAAATTTGGGCGTGGCGATTAGTCTAAAGAAAAAAATCCCTGCGTCGGCGGGCTTAGCGGGCGGCTCGGCTGATGCGGCGGCAGTGATTCGCGGTATTAATCGCCTTTACGAACTGAATTTGACCGAAGATGAACTTTGCAAAATCGGCGAACGCGTTGGCTCGGACGTTCCCTTCTGCATAATCGGCGGCACGTGTTTGGCTAAAGGGCGCGGCGAAATTTTGACACGGCTGGCTCCCATAAAAAATTTCGGCGTCGTTTTGGCTAAACCGCACGGGGAAATTTCCACGGCTTGGGCTTATAAAATTTATGACGAAAATCCCGCAAAAACTCACCCACCGACAAAAACAATTATCGCACAGCTGGAAGATAAAAATTATGACGCGGCGTTTAAAAACTTTTCTAACGTCTTGGAAAATGTCGCGCTGAAAAAAATTCCCGCCGTGGTTGACTGCAAAAATAAAATGCTCGCCGCCGGTGCAAAGGTCGCTTTGATGAGCGGATCGGGCCCGACGGTTTTTGCATTGACAGACAACGACTTGACCGCAGAAAAAATTGTTGCAAGCGTTGAGGATTTGAACGTACAAATTTTTATCACGAAGATTTTTTGAAGTAAGGATGAATGATAATGGGCAACAGACTGGAACCAATAACTATAGACAGCTACCAGCCTCTGCGCGAAACGGTTTGCGAAGTTCTGCGCGACGCAATAAGACGTGGGGTTTTGGAGCCAGGTGAGCGGCTGATGGAAGTTCAATTAGCTGAAGAACTTGGAATCAGTCGAACGCCCGTTCGAGAGGCAATTCGCAAGCTGGAGCAAGAAGGCTATGTAATAATGATGCCGCGCCGTGGAACTTATGTATCAAGCGTATCTGTGCACGATGTAAAAGAAATTTTCGAGATACGTTCGGCACTGGAATCACTTGCCACGGGACTTGCCACACGCCGCATTGAGCCGGATGAATTGGAAAGACTGCGCGCCCTGCTCGTCGAAATTGAAGGACATATACAACGCAGGGACATTGATAAAATCGTCAAGACAGACGTAGAATTTCACGGACTGCTTTATCAAGTTAGCCGCAACGACAGGTTAGTCACGATAATCAGCAACCTAAAAGAACAGCTCGCCCGTTTTCGCACATTGAGTATGTCTTATCCTGGCAGATTGCATGAAACGTTGGAAGAACATCGCGCTATGGTAGAAGCTATAGCTGCCGGTGACGTGGACGCCGCCCGCGACGCCGCCGAACACCACATGGAACGCGCAGAAGAAACACTCCTAAAAGCCATGCGTAAGAAAGACAAATGAAACGCTCGGAACTTATAAAAATTCTGATCGAATACGGTTGCGAATTTCACCACCACGGCAAACGGCATTCAAACAGGCTGGAATAAAGGAGTAATTTTTATTCAGCTGAGAAAATTTTGGACATAAAGAAAAGAAACAAAGCTAAAAAATTATTGAAGAAGACCGCTTAAAAGGGAGGTTAGCTTATGAGCTTGGAAACTTTAATTTTGGCGGCGGGCAAAGGTACGCGCATGAAAAGCAAATTGCCCAAAGTCCTGCACAAAGTCTGTGGCAAGCCCATGCTCCAACACGTTATCGACGCGGCAAAGGGC
Organism: uncultured Selenomonadaceae bacterium; assembly: GCA_905236665.1. GTDB lineage: Bacteria > Bacillota > Negativicutes > Selenomonadales > Selenomonadaceae > Quinella. The sequence goes on from CAJONF010000192.1 coordinate 2,703, forward strand.
GCAGGTTCGTCACGTGAAGTAGTGGTAATTGGTTCGGGCGCGGAACTTGTGGAACAAACAATTTCCGGCGTTGAATTCGTCTTGCAAAAAGAACAGCTCGGCACAGGACACGCGGTTCTTTCGGCGAAAAAAAGTTTTGCTGAATCAAAGGGCACCATTTTAATTTTATGTGGCGACACTCCCCTTTTGACAAGCAAATTGCTAAAAAATTTCGTTGCTGCTCATAAAAGCTCACATTGCGCGGCGACCGTTTTAACTGCCGCAATGCCAGACCCAACCGGTTATGGGCGAATCATTTGCGAGGACGACGGCACCTTTAAAAAAATTGTTGAGGAGAAGGACGCTACTCCCGAAATAAAAAAAATCCGCGAGACCAACGCCGGTTGCTACTGTTTCGATGTGGAAAAACTTTTCAACGCCCTGGATAAAATCGGCAATGACAACGCGCAGGGCGAATATTATTTGCCAGACGTGCTCACCATTTTTAAAAATGCTGGTGAAAAAATCGGTATCTTCACAGCCGAATACGCTGACGAAACGATAGGTATAAATACGCGAATTCAGCTTGTCGCGGCGGATAAGTCCCTGCGTATGAGAAAAGAACGAGAGCTGATGAACAACGGCGTAACAATAGTTGACCCCAACACGACTTTTATTGATACTGACGTTAAGATTGGGCAGGACACGATTATTTATCCCAACACTTATCTAGAAGGCAAAACAGTTATCGGCGAGGACTGCAAGATTGGTCCCGACGTTCGCTTTGTAAATATGACAGTAGGCGACAACGTCACGGCGCATTTTAGTTATTGCCACGACGCGGAAATTTATAATGATGTTACGCTTGGTCCCTATGTTCACATTCGCCCTGGCACGAAAATTAGCGACGGCGTTAAGATCGGAAACTTTGTAGAAATTAAAAATTCTAATATCGGCGAAGGTTCCAAACTTCCGCACCTGCAATATATCGGCGATTCGGACGTTGGCAAGGGCGTTAATATCGGTTGCGGAACTGTGACTTGCAATTACGACGGAAAAAATAAACATCGCACTAAAATTGGCAACAATGCCTTTATAGGTTGCAATACAAATCTAGTTGCACCGGTTAATGTTGGAGACGGAGCCTATATCGCCGCCGGTTCAACCATAACCAAAGATGTGCCAAAAAATAATCTAGCCGTTGCCCGTTCGCGCCAAACAAATATCGTGAACTGGAAAGATAAACGGAAATAACTGCGTATTAACAAAAAGGGAGCTGTTCAACGTGAGCAATCCGAGTATTAATCCGATTGGTAACCTTTGTTTGATGACGGGAAATGCCAACCCTGAATTGGCAAAAAAAATCGCCGAGCATATTGGCGTTGAAATTTTCGACACGTTTGTTGGACGTTTCAATAACGGCGAGACGCAAGTTATGATTAGCGACAGTATTCGCGGCAAAGATATTTTTATCGTTCAGCCGACAAGCCAGCCTGTCAACGATAACTTGATGGATCTGCTGATTATGGCGGACGCCTGCAAACGCGCCTCTGCGCATTCAATTACGGCGATTGTTCCTTATTACGCCTATGCTAGGCAAGATAGAAAGACCCGCGGTCGTGAGCCAATTTCCGCTAAACTCGTCGCTAACTTAATGGTTGCGGCGGGCATGACGAGAGTTTTAACGGTTGACCTTCACGCGGGACAGATTCAAGGTTTCTTCGATATTCCGGTTGACCACCTCAAGGCGGCTCCCGTTCTTGCCGCATATTTTCAACGTCAAGAATTCGGAAAGGATTTAGTCGTTGTTTCACCAGATTTAGGCGGCGTTACGCGTGCTAGGGAGCTTGCTGATTATCTAAAAGCTCCTATTGCCATTATCGAAAAGAGACGCCCGCGCCCCGGTGAAGCTGAAGTCATGAACATTATCGGCGAAGTAGACGACAAAGTTACGCTCATGGTTGATGACATTGTCGACACAGCAGGCAGTCTTTGTGAAGGTGCTAAGGCTCTTAAAAAACTTGGCGCGAAAAAAGTTATCGCCGCGTGCACACACGCCGTCCTTAGCAATAACGCCGTCGGCAAAATCGACAACTCCGATATTGAACAGCTTGTCATAACAGATACAATCGCCCTGCCTCCCGAAAAGCAATCCGATAAAATCACCGTTCTGAGTATGGCGGGTTCTATTGGTGATGTCATTTTGCGGATTCAATCTCATCGTTCAGTTAGCCAACTTTTTAAATGATGCGTGATAAAAATTTTCCCTCGGCGGTGAACGTTCGCCGCTAATTTTTTTGCTAAAGAGAGAATTTTTATGCCATAAAATTTAAAGGAGATAATTTTTTATGTCTGAAAAAATGCAGTTCCAAGCCGAAACCAAACGTTTGCTTGATTTGGTTGTCAATTCGATTTACACAAACAAGGAAATTTTTTTGCGCGAACTCATTTCAAATGCCAGCGACGCCATTGACAAGTTGCGTATTGAATCGTTGACGAACAAGTCACTGGAAATTGACATTGAGCCGGAAATTTTTATCCTTCCTGATGAAAAAACAAAGACCATTACAATTTCTGACAACGGCATTGGTATGACACGCGAGGAAGTCATCGCCAACATCGGCACGATAGCCAAGAGCGGTACGAAAGATTTTCTCGATAAACTGCACGAGGCAAGCGGTGCGGCAGCTCAAGAGCTTATCGGTCAATTCGGCGTAGGATTTTATTCTGCGTTCATTGTTGCCGATAAAGTCGAACTGATCACACGTAAGGTCGGTACAAGCACAGCTTCCGGCGTAAAGTGGACAAGTGATGGCGCGGGCGAATATGAAATTGAAAACTGCAACAAAGAGATTAACGGAACGATAATTGTTTTGCACCTTAAAAAAGAATTCACCAGCGACGACACTTTAGGCGAATACGACTTCACCGACGTTTATCAGCTTGAACGCCTTATCAAAAAATATTCCGACTTTGTACGCTACCCAATTAAAATGAATTTTGAAATTAAAGGCAAGGCAGAGGATGAACCGGAAATCGAAATCCGCACGATTAATTCTATGAAACCGCTGTGGGCGCGTAGTAAATCCGAAATCACCAACGAAGAGTACGACGAATTTTTTAAACAACAGTTGCATGAATGGGAAGCACCATTGGACGTTCTCCACGTCAAAGCGGAGGGCACCATTGAATATACCGCGCTCCTTTGCATACCTAAGCACGCGCCGAACAACCTTTACTACTCCGATTATGAGGCGGGCTTGCAGTTGTATTCTCGCCACGTCTTCATCATGGACAAGTGCAAAGATTTTTTGCCGGATTATTTGCGTTTCGTCAAAGGGCTGGTTGATTCGCCTGATTTGCCGCTCAACATTTCCCGCGAACTTCTTCAGCAAAGCACCGGCGTTAAAGTTATCGGCAAGGCATTAGAAAAAAATATTCAAAAGCAACTTGGCAAAATGTTAAAAGATGACCGCAAAAAGTACGAAACTTTTTGGAAAGAGTTTGGCAAGTCGATAAAAATTGGCGTGTATCATTCTGTGTTCGATACGAAACTTCAAGACAGCTTAAAAGATTTGCTCATCTTCCCAACGTCGCGGGACGGAAAATTTTCTACGCTGGCTGAATATGTCGAACGTATGCCCGATTTCCAGAAAAAAATTTACACGGCGGCGGGCAAAGATTCTGCGGCGATTGACAAACTGCCGCAAATGGAACTTTTGAGAGACCGCGGGCTTGAAGTAATTTATTTAACTGACCCCGTGGACGAATTCGCAGTTGCCGCTCTGAAAAAATACGCCGATAAAGAAATTCAATCGATAACGCAGGAAAATTTTGAGCTTGACGACGCCGAATCGCAGAAAGTTAAAGCCGAAGTCGAAGAAATCGCTAAGACTCGCGAAGATTTGCTTAAAGACGTTAAAGCGGCAATCGGCGACGCGGTAAATGAAGTTCGTTTGACTTCGCGGCTTAAATCTGGCGCAGTCTGTTTAGTCACCGGAGAGGGCGGTCCTTCGCTGACAATGGAAAAAACTTTTTCGGCGATGAATAATTCACTGTTCAAAGCAAAAGTAATTTTGGAACTCAATCCCAATCATGCCGTCTTTAAAAAACTTGAGAACTTGCACGCGCAAGGTAAAGATTCGCCTGAATTTAAAGATCTGTGCAATACGCTTTATTCGCTCGCATTGCTGATTGAAGGTTTTATGCCCGAAAATCCCGCCGAACTTGCCAACAAAATTACAGATTTGCTCACGAAATAAATACGCATTAAAAATGCAACAGAAACGGATTTAGTTGACTAGCCGCGCAATGGAACTCTCAATGGACGTAGCAGAGATAGCGGCGTCTGAATTTAAATTGCCCGCCGATATCGGCGAGCAGGATTTTTTCAGCGAAGATACGAATTTTTC
>CAJONF010000193.1 GCA_905236665.1 uncultured Selenomonadaceae bacterium
CCGCTTTTTACCTTTAATGACTGTACGCCAAACAAAACATTTGTAGAAAAAATAATCTGTCGCGGATTTTCCTTAACTTGAAGATAATTATAGATTGATTCGCCCTCGTAAAGCAGATTTTTTTCCCAAAATGCAAAACTATTTGAGTTTCCAAGCACAGAAAATATAATAAAAATCGAAATTGCACCTGCGCTGATGAATTTTTTGCCAATACTAAAAAAATAAATTACGCCGATTAGTAGGAGAATGCCGGAGAAAATCAAAAATGTTATCGCGGTGCCGACTGCAGGAATTGTGACAAATGTTGGCAAAAAAGTCCCGATTATACTGCCGATTGTGTTAAACGCATTCAAATTTCCGACGATTCGCCCGTTATTTTCTAAATTATCGGTTGCATATTTCACTAAAGACGGTGTAACCGTGCCCAAAATGAACAAAGGCAGAACAAAAATCGCCATACACGATAAAAACGCCGCCCAAATTAATAAATTCGTGTCTATAGTGATGATTAATGCTCCCGCAATGCCCAAAATTAAATATTTTCCTAAAATTGGTATCGCGCCGATCCAAATTGCAGCAAAAATTAATCTGCGGTATAATTTTTCGGGATTTTTATCTGAGTCTGCGCGTCTTCCGCCCCAAACATTGCCCAAAGCAAGCGCGATCATAATTGTACCGATAATTATTGTCCAAACGATTTGCGATGAGCTAAAATATGGTGCAAGAAGTCGGCTGGCTCCCAATTCAACCGCCATTATCGACATTCCCGAAAAAAATTCCGTAGCGTAAAGAAAATTTTTGTTTTTGAGCAGAAAAGATGATGCTTTTTCCATTTTTAACTCCTTTGGAGGTGTTTTTATGATAGTTTTGATTGATTATGGCGTAGGAAATCTTTACAGCGTGGCAAAAGCTGTGGCAAGTGTGGGCGGCGATGTGAAAATTTCTAGTTCTGCTGACGATATTAAGCGTGCCGAGAAAATTATTTTGCCCGGCGTCGGAGCTTTTGGCGATTGTATGAAAAATCTTGAGGCTACAGGCTTGATTCCGACGATTAAACAGGAAATTTTTGACGGAAAAAAGATTTTGGGCATATGTGTTGGTTTGCAAATCATGTTCGCGGGCAGTGAAGAAAGTCCTTTTATTGAAGGATTGAATTTTTTCGGCGGAAATGTAAAAAAAATTCGCGCAGGCGATTTAAAAATTCCGCACATGGGTTGGAATTCTGTTAAATTCGGTGGATCCAAACTCTTTGCTGGCTTGAGCGGCGAGCCTTACTTTTATTTCGTGCATAGCTATCACGCAAGCCCCGACGATAAAAATATAATCGCGGCGACGACAATTTACGGCGAAACGATTACAGCGGCTCTTGAGTTTGAAAATATTTTCGCGACGCAATTTCACCCCGAAAAATCTGGCGATGTCGGCTTGCAAGTCCTTAAAAATTTCGTCGAGTTGTAAAAATCCCATATACAGAATTTTTATCCGAATTTATTTTGTGCCCCGCTGAAGAAGATTTTTACCGTGCAGAAGATTTGGAGGTTAAAATTTTCAAGATAGACCTTTTCAATATGAATAAGAGCCTAAAAAAAATGAAAAACGCGTTATAAAAACTCCTTGCCAATCGGTGAGGAGTTGATTTTTTTGTAGACAGTTTGAATAAAGAATTGTAAAATTAACCTGAAAAATGAACAAGGACGGAGGGTGACAATGCGAAAGAAATGGATAGTAAAAAATACGCCGGAAGTGCAAGTAATAGCAGAAAGATTGGGAGTAAGCGAATTAACCGCAACAATTTTATCGCATCGCGGTATAAAGGATGAGCAGACGGCTAAAAATTTTTTAAATCCGGAAGCCGCGCCCTTTCACGATCCGTTTTTGATGTTGGGAATGCGAGCGGCAGTTGACAGGATAAAAAAAGCACTGAATGCCCAGGAGAAAATCTGTGTTTATGGTGATTATGACGTGGACGGAATGAGCGCGTCAGCGATTTTGATACGAACGTTAAAAAAATTTGGTGCGCAGGTTGAAAGTTATATACCCGCTCGCGCTGAAGGTTACGGCATGAATTTGCCCGCGCTGATGAAAATTTCTGCGGAAGGATTTACGCTTTTAATCAGCGTGGACTGCGGAATAACTAATGAGAAAGAAATTTCCGCCGTGAAAGATTCTCTTGACGTAATTGTTACCGATCATCATTTGCCCGCGTTGGAAGGGATTAAATCCGCCGTGGCAGTCGTTGATCCGAATCAAAAAGGCTGTCCCTACCCTGAAAAAAATTTATGCGGTGCGGGAGTTGCATTTAAATTAAGTCAAGCACTCGCGCAGGAACTTGACGGCGTAGATTTTCAAACTTACACAACGGATATTGAGCTTGCCGCGCTAGCAACCGTTGCCGATTTAGTTCCGCTTGTCGGTGAAAATAGAAAAATTGTTCGCATGGGTTTAAAGGAAATGGAACAAACTACCTGCGTTGGCTTGAAAGCGTTGGTTGTAGTTTCCGGTCGCGAAGATAAGAAAATTGCCGCGGGACACGTTGCTTTTCAAATTGCGCCGCGTCTAAATTCTGTAGGAAGATTGCGCAATGCCAGCGAAGGCTTGAAACTTTTGCTCACCGAGGACGCGGAAGAGGCTAAAACTTTGGCTAGACGTTTAAACAAGATGAATCAACGCCGAAAAGAAATTGAGTCGCAGATTTTAGCCGAGGCTGAAGAAAAAGTTCGGTTTCTGCGCGAAAAACGCGGTGGAGATTTGAGCACGCTGGTTATCGCGGGTGAAGGTTGGCAAGAAGGCGTTATCGGTCTCACGGCGTCGAAATTAATCGAACGCTACAACTTGCCGACGATTATTTTAACCACGCAGGACGGAATTTTATATCGCGGTTCCTGCAGAAGTATTCCAGCGTTGCACATGAAAAACGCCCTTGACAGTATGGCAGAAATTTTCGAGCAATACGGCGGACATTCTCAAGCGGCGGGACTTTCAATTTCCGCTAAAAATTTGCCCGAACTTGAACGGCGTTTTGATGAATATGTTCGTAAAAATCTGCGCGACGAAGATTTTCAGCCGATTTTAAACGTTGACGCGCTGATTCACCCCGCGCAGATAACTTTAGAGGTTGCAGACGAGTTTAACAAGTTCGAGCCTTATGGTTTAGGCAATCCGCACCCGATTTTAGCTTTTAAAAATGTTCGCGGGACTGCTGCGCGTGCAATCGGCAAAGACGGTAGCCACTTAAGCTTTTTAATTTCTTCTGAATCACCAACCCTGCCGAATATTCGTGCTGTTGCGTGGAATTGCGGAAATTTAGCACCGCTGGTCGAAAATGAATCGATAGATATTGCTTACGAACCGTCGCTAGATTTTTGGCAGGGAGAAGTTCGGATTCAATGCGCCGTATCGAGTTTGGAGCCGGTTGAAATCGAAAATGAATTCCCAAATCGTGAACAACTTGTCACTGTTTATAATTTTTTGCGCCGAGCACGGATTCTTACGGGAAAATATGATTTGTGCGCACTGGTTAAGGCGTTCAATGAAGAAAGCGGCAAAAATTTTTCAACATACTCATTTGACAGCGCAGTTAAAATTTTTGAGGAACTTGGATTGATTATAATTAATCGCGAGAACGGAAATTTTGAACTTCCGCGCCCAAAAAATAAATTGGAGCTGATGAACTCAAGGATATACAGATTGGGAAGGAGGGAGCAGGGAATTGAAATTGATAAATCGCCGAAAAACGGAAAAATAATTTCTATGGAGGCAATTTCAAAGTTTCGTTCCCTAAAAACATGAATGACAAGGACAAACCACCCGTCACGATAAAATTTTTGATGGATACGGTTAAAAACTATCAGCCGGACGCAGATTTAGAATTAATAGAGCGAGCGTATTTAGTTGCAAAAGAAGGTCACGCCGGTCAAACGCGTGCATCGGGCGAGCCATACATAAATCACCCGCTAAACGTCGCGGCGATTTTAGCAGAATTGCAATTAGATGACACGACAATAGCCGCCGCAATTTTGCATGACGTGGTAGAAGATACAATTTTCACTTTGGACGAGCTAAAGGATATGTTTGGCGAAGAAATCGCGCTTTTAATCGATGGCGTGACGAAAATCGGACAAATTTATTTCAAAACAAAAGAGCAACAGCAAATCGAAGCTTACAGAAAATTAATTATAGCCACGGCAAAAGATCTGCGTGTTATTTTAATAAAGTTAGCCGACCGTTTGCATAATATGCGAACTTTAAAATTCATGCGCGAAGATAAACGTAAAAGAATTGCAAAGGAAACATTGGAACTTTATGCGCCGCTGGCAAATCGTCTTGGAATTTCAAATATCAAATGGGAATTGGAAGATTTAAGTTTGCGGTATCTTGAACCGGATATTTATTATGATTTAGTTGAGCACGTCAAGCAAAAACGTCGTGAAAGACAGATTTACATCAGCGAGGCAGTTAGACTTATCGAGGAAGAGTTCGACGAATTGGAAATTCACGCGTCGATAAGTGGGCGCGCTAAACATTTCTACAGCATTTATAAAAAAATGATGCGCGATCATAAAGATATCGGCGAAATTTACGATTTATCCGCCGTTAGAATTTTAGTTGACGATATTAAGGACTGCTACAACGTTTTGGGCGTAATTCATTCAAAATGGCGACCAATCCCCGGACGTTTTAAAGATTATATCGCCATGCCGAAGAGTAACGGTTATCGTTCGTTGCATACAACGGTTATGGCATTGGGTTATCCGCTAGAAATTCAAATTCGGACGTTCGCCATGCACAAAATTTCCGAATATGGCGTTGCGGCGCATTGGAAATACAAAGAAAGCGGCTCAAGTAAGCCGGCAAACAGTGAACGAGACCAAAAAATTTCTTGGCTTAGGCAAATGGCTAAACTTCAGAAGGAAATTAAAGATCCTAAAGAATATTTAGAAGCTTTAAAGCTGGATTTTTTTAGCGATGAAGTTTTTGTCTTCACTCCTGGACGAGATTTGATAGTTTTGCCAAAAGGTTCCAATCCGATTGACTTTGCATATAGAATTCACACGCAAGTTGGTCATCATTGCGTCGGCGCGAAGGTAAATGGACGAATTGTTCCGCTTGAATACAAATTACAGAACGGAGATTTTGTCGAAGTCGTCACAAATCGTTCAAATAATGGTCCAAGCCGCGATTGGTTGAATATTGTAGCCTCTAGTGACACGAGAAATAAAATTCGTTCGTGGTTTAAGCGAGAAAATCGCGAAGAAAATATAAACCGCGGTCGAGAAATGATAGAAAACGAATTAAAAAAGCTAGGATACATTCCAAAAGAACTTTTGAAGGAAAATAGGCTTGCTGAAGTTGCAAAACGTATGAATATTTCCAATGAAGATGATTTATTGGCGGGAATTGGTTACGGCGGCGCATCTGCTCATTCCGTCGTAACAAAACTTGTTGAAATGCATAAAAAAGATTTCGCGGATAATAATTCCCCCGATATTTCAGCTTTGCTCGCCGAAATTAAACAAATTCCCGATAAAAATAACCGAAAAAATTCTGAACACGGCGTTTTAGTTGAAGGTGAGCGAGGATTTTTTGTTCGGCTGGCAAAATGTTGCAATCCCATTCCTGGCGACGAAATTTTTGGTTATATTACTCGTGGACGCGGCGTAACTGTGCACAGAGCAGATTGTCCGAACGTTTTAAACGGCACAAACGACTTGGAACGCATGATTGAAGTTAGTTGGGACACAATCGGTGATAGATTTTATACTGTGGAACTTGAAATTGTCTGCGAAGATAAATCCGGCGTGCTTGCGGAGTTAATTTCTATTCCTGCTGAGACAAAATTAAATCTGCAATCGATTCACGCCACACCAAACAAATATAATAAGACTTCAACCGTAAAATTAGGCGTCGAAGTTAATAATGCCGCTCAAGTTGCCGCGCTGATGAATAAATTGCGCCGCGTCGAGAGCGTTTACAGCGTTTCTCGCCCAATGAAAGTTGCTGGGGGTGATTGATTGGAAGGAATTTA
>CAJONF010000194.1 GCA_905236665.1 uncultured Selenomonadaceae bacterium
ACCCGATAACGTCCATTGCACAGAGTATCGGGCATTTTTTATTTATCACGTCGCTCAATGTTTCGTCTATCGGGTAAGAAACTGTTTTTTTCATTAATCGTCACCTCAGAGGTAATAAAATTCTGCGTCCTACCAAAAAATTTACTTTGATATTATACTTCATGCCGTCAAGATTGGAGGTTTTAACATGAAAAACATTTTTGACGCGGTCGATTTGAACAATCTGCACTTGAAAAACCGATTAATTCGCTCGGCAACATGGGAGGCACTCGCCGAAAAGGACGGCAGTATCGGCGATGACACCTACAATATCTATCACGAACTTGCAAAAGGCGGCGTCGGCGCGATTATCACGGGCTTTACAAGCGTTTCGAGTGATGATTTTTATTTCGGCGGCATGATGCGCCTTTCCGATAATAAATTGATTCCGCAGTATAAAAAGCTCGTCGAAATTATTCACGCGGAAGACTGCGCGGCGATTAGTCAGCTGGCAATGGGCGCATTTTATAAAAATTATATTGAAGTCGGCGAAAATGAAATGTCCGCGCAGGACGTTCAAAGCGTTATAAAAATGTTTGTTGATGCGGCGATTCGCGCTGAAATTTGCGGCTTTGACGGCGTTCAGATTCACGCGGCGCATTTTTTCTTCCTCAGCAGATTTATCAGTCCGAAAATTAATCACAGAACTGATGAATTCGGCGGCTCAACGGCGGCTCGCGCTAAGATTCTGCTTGATATTCTGCTCGGGATTAAAAAATCTGCTCCGAAATTGCACGTCACGATAAAAATTAACTGCAGTGACTTTACCTATGGCGGTCTTGAGGAAGATGATAGCCTTGAAATTTGTAAAATGCTTGAGGCGGCAGGGATTGATTCAATCGAAGTCAGCGGCAACGGAACTTCGGTTCGCGGAGTAAAAGCGGGCGTTAATGAAGGATATTTCGCCGATTTTGCCGCGCAACTCGCCGATGAAGTTAAAATCCCCGTGATTTGCGTCGGAGGTTGGCGCAGTCGTGAAGTTATGGACCGAATTTTGAATCAAACAAAAATAGAATTGCTGAGTTTATCGCGTCCGCTGATTCGCGAGCCGGACTTACCCAAAAAATTCCTTAGCGGCGTGAAAAATTCCAAATGTATCTCGTGCAACGCTTGCTATTCGACACCTGCGCACCGTTGCATATTCGAGGGGCGCGGTTAAATGAAAAATTTGGACGTTGCGACGCGGCGCGGCACCGTTTTGAACGGCGTTTTGTTCCCCGCAAAAAATTCGGACACGGTTGTTATCGCGATAACGGGCATTCACGGCAATTTTTACTCGAACCCTTTCTACTACAATATAGGCGACACGTTGAGCGCGGCGGGGATTGATTTTATCTACGCGCAAACCAATGACGCGCTCGGAGAAATCGAAACTTACAACATAAAAACCGGCAGCAAGGAGTTAATCGGCTCGTGGAACGAAAGATTTTCCTACACCGACGAAGACATTGACGCTTATCTTGACTTCGCCGCGCAGAATTATCGTCACGTGATTTTGGCGGGTCACTCGCTCGGCGCGAACAAAGTCATTTACTACTTGGCGCGGCACCACGATAAAAAGCGCGTCGAGAAATTCATTTTGATGAGTCCCGCGAACTTGACGCACATGATGAGCGGTGTCAGCGACGGCGAGCGCGATTTTATAGAAAAGCTCGTTCGCTACGGTCAAGGAGAGAAGATTTTGCCGTTTTACTTTATGGGCTGGGTTCTTTGCACGGCGAACACGGCGCACGATTGGTTGAGCGGCATTTTGGACAACACGAACGGGAAAAATTTCGACCAGTTGGAGCAAATTACGCATACAGGCGCGTTGATAATCGGAACGTTTGACACTTTTACCGACGGAGACCCGGCAGGCTTTTTGAAAATGATAAATTCGCACATACCGACCGCGCAGGAGAATAAATTAATCTTCATAGAACGCACGGGTCATACTTATCAGCAAAAGCACGGCGAGATAGCGGAGATAATAAAAAACTTGGCGGTTGAGTGGCGTTCGGAGTGAAAAGCAATCCTCGATAATTTGTCGAGGATTTTTTTTGCGCGGCGGGCAAAATCTGCTATAATGATAAAAAATTTATCGAAAGGGGCTTGCGGATTGAAGTTCCTGCAAAGATTTTTCAACGGCATTCAACGCGACCTGCGATTGTTTTTATTCGTGCTGATTTTGCTTGAGGTGTATCGCGGGCTGTTCATATTTTTTATGTCGGC
>CAJONF010000195.1 GCA_905236665.1 uncultured Selenomonadaceae bacterium
GCCGATTATTTCAATGTGTCGGCAGATTATTTGCTTGGACGCGAAACGCCAAAAGCTCCTGCCCTTTCGGACGAACAAACGACAATCCTAAAAAGCTTTGATGATTTAAATGACGCAGGGCGAAATGCTTTAATAGTTGTTCTTAACGGCTTGCGAGCGGCATATCCCGCCCGTGTTGCGATGTGAATTGAGGTGGCATTATGGCGCAGGTGAGAACTCGGAAGCGCGGCAAGACATAGGACTATCAAAATCACGCAGGATATTTATTAAAGGAGAAATTTTCATGGTTCACATAGTCGGAGCGGGACCGGGCGACCCAGAACTTATCACGATCAGAGGGCAAAAACTTTTGAGCGCGGCGGATGTTGTGATCTATGCCGGCTCACTTGTAAATGAAGAACTTTTAAAATTTTGCAAGCCCGATGCAGAAATTTATAATTCCGCGCAGATGATGTTGGAAGAAATTTTGCACGTCATTAATCTGGCGGAAAAAGCCGGCAAAACTACAGTGCGCTTGCACACGGGCGACCCGTCAATTTACGGCGCGATTCAGGAACAAATGGACGCAATGACGGCTCGCGGTATTGAATTCGACGTGACACCGGGTGTCAGCTCATTTTTAGCAGCGGCGGCGGCTCTCAAACAGGAATACACATTGCCCGGCATAACACAAACAGTTATAATTACGCGCCGCGGCGGAAGAACTCCCGTCCCCGATTCAGAGTCCCTAAAAAAATTAGCTCAACATCAAACCACGCTTTGCATTTTCTTATCAATCAATCTGCTGTCAGAAATCAAACAAGACCTTTTGTCGGCGGGCTTTAAATCCTCAACGCCGGTTGCTGTGGTTTATAAAGCGTCGTGGCCTGGCGAAGAAAAAATTATTCGCGGGCGACTAGATACAATCGTTAATCAAGTCAAGGAAGCAAATATTGAACGCACGGCTATGATTGTCGTCGGACACTGTTTAAACTCCAAGACGGAACCCTATCAAAAATCTAATCTCTATTCACCGAAATTCGGTCATCTTTTTAGGCAGGCGAGATCTTAAATTGAGAACAGCAATTATTTCATTAACGCGCAATGGTACAAAAGTTGCCAGAAAAATTTCGGAGAAAATCGGCGGACAAAATTTCGTTAAGGGCAAAGACTTTGATAAAATTGCCGACTTGGTTGAAGAAATTTTTTTTAGTTTTGACGGACTGATTTTTGTTTGCGCGGCGGGGATTGTCGTAAGAATGATTGCTCCGCATATCGTCAGCAAGCTCAGCGACCCGGCGGTTTTAGTTGTTGACGAGCGCGGGCAAAATGTTATCAGCCTTTTGAGCGGGCATATCGGGCAAGCGAATCAGCTAACTTTGGAAGTTGCACGGGCGATTGAAGCTAATCCCGTTATCACGACAGCTACGGACGTGGAAGGAAAATTTTCTATTGATAGCATTGCCTCAAGGTTGGGACTTTTGCCCGAACCTAAAGAGGCGATTAAAGCTATTAATGCGGCGATATTGCGCGGCGAAGAAATTTTCGTCACGGCGGGCGACGTGCGCTTGAATCTAATTCCGCAAAATTTAATAGCAGGCGTTGGTTGCAGACGTGGAACATCTTCATTAAAAATTTTTGAGGCTATTCAGCGGGCGTGCACAATGATTCACCAACCAATAGAACGCATAAATCTTTTAGCCAGCGCAGATGCCAAACAAAATGAACCAGGGCTTTTGTCGCTTGCAGAGGTTATGGGCGTAGAAATAAAATTTTTCTCACCGGCGGAACTTCAGAATAAAATTGACCAATATAAACTGGAAGAATCAAAATTTGTCACGCGTATGGTTGGCGTCGGAAATGTCTGCGAGGCGGCGGCTTTGTGTTGCGTAGAAGAGGCGCGATTTGCTCTGCCCAAAACTACGTTCAAAGGCGTGACAGTCGCTTTGCTGTGGGAAAGGTAATTTTTTTATACGAAGGGAGATTTTTTATGGCAACAATAATTGCGCCGTCGATACTTTCGGCGGACTTTGCTAACCTTGCCGCTGAAGTTCAAAAAGTTACAGACGCGGGCGCAGAATATATTCACGTGGACGTTATGGACGGAACTTTTGTGCCGGAAATTACAATCGGCGCGGGCGTGGTTAAATGTCTGCGCAAATACACCGACGCCGTCCTTGATGTTCATTTAATGGTTGAACACCCTGAGACGCAGATTGAAAGTTTTGCAAAGGCGGGCGCAGATATTATAACTTTTCACGTAGAGGCAACGCGTCATCCACACAGAGTTATTCAAAAAATCCACGAATTCGGGTGCAAAGCCGGCGTCGCGCTCAATCCCGGTACGTCTCTTTCTGCCGTCGAAGAACTTATCGAAGATGCCGACATGATTTTAATTATGACGGTCAATCCCGGTTATGGCGGGCAAAAATTTATCGAGGCAATGCTTGGAAAAATTCATATGCTCTATCACATGGTCGAAGAAATGGAAACGGAATGTGATATTCAGGTTGACGGCGGCATTAACGCGGCTACTTCTCTTGATGTGCGCGAGGCGGGCGCAAATGTTTTGGTTGCCGGTTCAGCGATTTACAACGCGTCAGATGTTGCAAGGGCGATTAAGGATATTCGCGGCGAAGAAATTATTCATCACCACGACGACGAGGACGACTTATGATTTTTGATTCGCATATGCACACGCGCTTTTCTGCTGATTCTGAAATGCTGGCAACGGACGCGCTTGCCCGTGCTAAAAATTTAAATCTCGGAATTATTTTCACGGAGCACTTTGATCACGGCGTAAAGAACGATGACGGCGAATTTGTTTTTAATCCCGCCGAATACATGACAGAATATAAAAATTTGCGCGGAGAAAATGTTCGGCTGGGCGTGGAAGTCGGTTTGCGAAAATCTGCGCGGGCGGCGAATGAAAATTTTATTAAGCGTGCAGATTTTGATTTTGTTATCGGCTCAATTCACCTTGTCGACGACGTTGACATTTATTATCCCGATTTTTACATTGGCAAGGACAAGGCGACTGCTTACAAAAAATATTTCGCGCAGATGGCGGAAGAAATTTCCGCTGCAGACTTCGACGCGCTCGGTCATATCGATTACATTTGCCGCATTGCGCCCTATGATAACCCCGAAATTGATTATGCGACGTTTAAGGCGGAGATTGACGCGGTGCTGAAAATTATCGTTGAACGCGGGAAAGTTTTGGAGTTAAACACGCGCCGCTTTGATAAAATTCGTGCTGTAAAAGAATTGGTGCCCGTTTATAAAAAATATCGCGAACTGGGCGGACGTTTCGTCACCATAGGTTCAGATGCACACCGCACTGCGGCTGTCGGAAATTATTTTTCGCGTGCACTGGATTTTGTTCATGAACTGGATTTAAAGCCCGTATCTTTTCGCGAACGCAAACTTTTGCCCTAAGGGCTTTTTTTTATGGTATGTAAAAATTTTTCAGGAGGGAAAAGTCATGAGCATTTTGGGAGCAGTGGCAGTGCCACACCCGCCGATAATTTTGCCGGAAGTCGGACGCGGCGAAGAGCAAAAAATTTCCGCGACGACAAACGCTTACAAAGAAATAGCGCGGCGAATCGTCGAACTTGAACCGGAAACGATAATAATCACCAGCCCGCATTCCGTCATGTACGCGGACTATTTTCACATTTCGCCGGGTGCGCAGGCTTCGGGCAATATGGCTCAATTTCGTGCGCCGCAAGTTTCACTGACAATAAATTACAACACAGATTTTACAAAAAAACTTTCAACGCTCGCTTCGGCAAAAAATATTCCGGCTGGCACGCTCGGTGAAAGAAATTCCGCGCTTGATCACGGCACGATGATTCCGCTAAGATTTTTACAGCTTGCAGGTCTGAACTTCGACCGTGTAAAATTCGTGCGAATCGGCTTGTCGGGTATGTCAAACGCCGTGCATTATAAATTCGGGCAACTTATCGCCAAAACTGCTGACGAACTCGGCGAGAAAATATTTTTCATTGCCAGCGGCGACCTTTCCCACAAATTAAAATCCGATGGACCTTATGGTTTTGTAGAAGAAGGACCGCAATTTGATTCGCAGGTTATGGAAAATTTGAGCGACGCGAACTTTTTAAAACTGTTGACCATGGACGATAAAATTTGCTCACGGGCGGCGGAATGTGGCTTGCGTTCGTTCTGGATTATGGCGGGCGCACTCGATAAAAAATCTATTCGCGCAGAAAAATTATCTTACGAAGGAACTTTTGGCGTTGGTTATGGCGTTGTTTATTTCAACGTCGGCGGCGCGGATCCGTCAAGAAATTTCGGTGAACAGCTTGCCAAATTCAAACAGTATGAAGCGGAAAAGCGTAAAGCTAAAGAAGATGATTTCGTTAAGCTGGCGCGTTATAGCCTGGAAACTTTTGTTAAGACGCATAAACCCGCCGAACTTCCCGAAAAATTGCCGGCTGAATTAACTTCGCGGCGTGCAGGAGCTTTCGTGAGCTTGCATAAGGACGGAAATTTGCGCGGGTGTATTGGTACGATTATGGCGACGCAAAAAAGCCTTGCCGAAGAAATTTTACAGAACGCAATTTCTGCCTGTTCACGTGACCCGCGCTTTGAACCCGTGACGCTCGACGAGCTTGACGATATCGAATACAGCGTTGACGTTTTGGGCGAGCCGGAACGAATTTTTGACGTTAAAGATTTGGACGTTAAACGTTATGGCGTGATTGTTGAAAATGGCGGGCGGCGCGGTTTACTTTTGCCCGACCTGGAAGGAATTGACACGGTGAGCGAACAAATTGCCATTGCCAAACGAAAAGCCGGAATTCGCGCCGATGAAAAAATTTCGCTGTGGCGTTTTGAAGTTATTCGCCACCACTAATAAAGCCATTTTTCTAA
>CAJONF010000196.1 GCA_905236665.1 uncultured Selenomonadaceae bacterium
CATACGCAAATTGTTTTCAAGAGTCGGGTTGAACGCGCCATTCAAGTTGCTGACGAATTGAAATTGCCCGCCGTAGTTGTCGATTCAAATTTGCACCAATTCCGCCACGACAACGATAAAGATACCGTCCTGTTCCTTAGCTTTTATTCCTGCGTATTGAGTATGCAAGCCGTCATCAAGCGTTACTATATTTCAAGCGGTTGCAGTTACAGTAGCATAAAAGATTTGGGCAGGGATAACAGTATGCACCACGATTTAGCAACGTCTTGCGATTCTTTTTTGATTCCGCTGATTCAAACGGAGCGAATAGAATTAATTATTGACGGTTGCCAATATCGGCGCGTCGATAAAGTTCGGAATATGATTAATTGGGAGATTGCGCAAAAATATTTGAACGTGTGCTTGATTCAAAAGGGCGAAGACTCGACGAATTGCGGCAAATGTTCAAAGTGCTTGCGTACCTTGCTGACGATTGAGATTTTGGGCAAGCTTGACGATTTTTCCAAAGTTTTTGACATTGAGGCTTATAAAAAAGAATCGCTTGCTTACAAGGCGCGAAGTTTAGAAAATGTTGACAGCGAGATCTTTTATAAAGAAAATGTGGAACTGGCTAAGGAATTGAATTTCCCCATGCCGGAGCGTAAACCGTGTTATATTCTTAATGGAAATGTTGTAGTTATCAACGATAAATAAATTTTCGGAGGTTGTTATGCTTTATAATGCGCTGATGTTGATGAGCAAAATAATCCGGCTGTTGCCCTATGACGTGCTGTTATTTTTGGGGCGAGTGCTGGGGAATTTGTATTATCTGCTCGTCAAAAAACAGCGGGAGCGGGCTGTTTTGCAGATGATGCCCGCGCTAAACATTTCTGAATCGGAAGCTCGGCAAAAAGTTCGGGCGTCATTCGTGAATTTGGCGCGGAATATGCTTGATATACTCTATATGCCCAACCTAAACGAAAAAAATTTATCAAAATACATAGAGATTGACCACCTGGAACGAATGCGTATGGCGTTAATGGAAGGAAACGGCGTTGTGGTGTTGACGGGGCATATCGGCACGTGGGAATGGTTGAGCGCGGCTTTCACGCTGAACGGGTTGCCGGTAACTGCGATAGCCAAACTTCAACCCAACGCGGAATATTCGCGGGCATTGGACGATTTGCGGGCGACGATTCACGTAGAAATTTTTAATCGCGGAACAAACGAGCTTAGGGCGGCTGGACGTGCGCTAAAGGAAGGAAAAATTTTAGGCTTTCTTGCTGACCAAGACGCAGGTCCCGGCGGAGCCTTTATAAAATTTTTAGGGAAAACTGCCTCGACGCCAATGGGACCGGCGGTTTTTTCGCGCAGATTCAACGCACCGGTTGTACCCGCGTTTATCATTCGCAAACCGGACGGACGACACTTGGTGAAAATCGGCGAGGTAATGCATTTTGAAGATACCGGCGATACCGACGCAGATCTCTTGCGTTTTACAGAAAAGATGACTAAAATCTTAGAGGACGTTATCCGCGAAAATCCGACTCAATGGCTGTGGTTTCAAAAACGTTGGAATACGCCGCCCGAAATGAAAAAGACCAATAAGCATCACACAGTAAGAACGCGTAAAAAATCTTCGGAGGTACATGATGAGCACACGGAATAAAATTTTGGCAGGATTGATTGTTATTTTTTTTGTGTGCCTTGTCGTGTGGGTAGTCAAAACAACTCCTACAACGCCGCCGCCGCAAGAAAAAATTGAGCCGCCAACCGTCATGGAATATGAAGGCAACACTATCGTCGAGGAAAAAGACGGTATTATTTTTTGGGAATTGACCTGCGATAAAATGCTCGTCGATACCATTACGCAGAACATGGAATTAATCGGCGTGAGGGGAAAATTTTATCAGCATGACGAAAAAGACACCGTCTGGAACTTGACGGGGGCACGGGGCGTTTATTATCAAAATGATAAAATGGTTTTCGTTGAAGGTGATGTTATTGTAACCAACAGCGAAGAGGCAGAACTTCATGGCGACAAGCTCGAATGGTTTTCTGAAGAAGAAAAACTTATCGCCACGGGCAATGTAAAGATTAAAAACAGCGACGGCGCAAAACTTGCCAGCGATAAAGTCGATTGGTTCGTTAAAGAGGAAAAAGTTACCGCTACAGGCAACGTTAAAGTTTCTAGGGAAGATATGCGCGGCTATGGCGATTTTGCTATTGCTATGGAGAACTTTAAAAAATTTGGGATTATGGGACACGCAAAAGTTTTGAACGGCGTTAGCGAAGACGACGATATTTTCGCTCAATAGAACGTTTAGAAATTTTTGTAGAGGAGGATTTTTATGAACGTCACATTTTTGAAAACATTTTTTATAAACAATAGACCTGTTTCCCTTGCAGAACAATTTAATGTGATGCCCGAATATTACGAGCGGCTCCGTTCGCTACTCAAGATAAAAAGAATTGTCGGCAAAAATTTTATTCGCTTCGGCAGAGCAAACGACGGCGGTTACATAAT
This sequence comes from uncultured Selenomonadaceae bacterium, assembly GCA_905236665.1. GTDB lineage: Bacteria > Bacillota > Negativicutes > Selenomonadales > Selenomonadaceae > Quinella. Next base: position 2,507 of record CAJONF010000196.1, read on the forward strand.
GGTTGATAATTTTAGTATATCGGGGGGGGGGGAGGATTGCGTATTCTTTCGGAATAAATGATGATGTTTCGTGGGATTCGGATATGGCGGCTCGTGGCTATGATATTTTTATGTACGACCCGACGATTAACGGACTCCCGCAACAAAATCCCAAGTTCCATTTTTTTAAAGAAGGTATCGCGGGCATTGAAGTTAAATCGCAGTCGCTGAACACCTTGGAACATTTTATAAAAGTAAACGGGCATGAAGACAAGGAAAATATGATTTTGAAAATGGATGTTGAGGGCGCGGAGTGGAGTTTTCTCTCGACCATTTCTTCTGAAATTTTGAGCAAGTTTGATCAAATGGTTTTTGAATTTCATTTTATGACGCAACCAAAAGATATCAACTTGATGAACGCGACACTCGCCTGTTTGAATAAGATAAACAAGACTCATTCTTTGGTTCATTTGCACGCGAATAATTGCGGCTCGACCTTGATATTAGATGATAAAATTTTATTTCCGGATGTTCTTGAATTGACCTATGTGAAAACTTCAAATTATGAACTTGTCGACGATGAAAATATTTGTTTACCGATTGCACTTGACCAATCAAATAACGGAGTTACGCAGGATATTCCCTTGGGCTTTTGGAATAGACCTTTTAATAACATTTTGAAAATCCGTAAATAATTTTTGCTACAAGAGGTTTTTAATATGATAAAAAAAATCTGCGCGGGTTTGCTGGCGGCAATGTTTGTAAGTTCCGTGGCAATAGCTGAAGAAAAAAAAGACAACTTGCCGAGCGAAGTTAACGCCGACGCCATAGCATACGACGCGAACACGGGCGTTGTCACGGCTGAAGGCAATGTCCTTTTGAAGCACGGTCCGACAAGGGCGACGGGTTTGCACGCGCTTTTTAACGTCAACAGCAAAGAGGCGCACCTTGTCGGCAATGTTATCGTCGTTCGTGAGGATATGCGCGTAACCTGCAACAGCATGATAAGCAATGGGCAAGGGCATATGTTCGCGGATGGAAATGTTGTTGCCGTCCAAAATCTTGCGCCGAATGAAAAATATCCCGAAGGAGACACGCGCACTTTCACCGGCGAACACATTGACTATTTCCCCGACGATAAAAAACATATCATTATTCCAAACGGCGGATTTGCTGAAAGCCGCGTCGAGGGAACTTTCACGGCTGATCAAATGGAAGGCTGGATTGATGAGGAACGCTATATAGGCAGAGGCAACGCGCACATGACCAGTAAACAACGCAACATGGAAGCTGGCGGCGATCAGGTTGACTATTTCGGCAAAGAGGAAGGTAAAGCTGTTTTAACCGGCAATGCCTGGGCTATTCAAGATAACAACACCATGCGCGGCAATCGCATGACTGTTTTCATGGCGGATGACGGGAAATTAAAAGCGACGCCCGATTCTCAACCGCAAGCCGTGGGACTTGATAAAGTTTTTGACGGTGAACAAATTATAATCTCTCCTGAAGAAACACCTGTTGAGGCAACAAGCAATGAACATTGAAGCGCGTGACTTAGTTAAATCTTTCAAAGGGCGCACGGTCGTCAACCAAGTTTCGTTAAAAGTTGAGACGGGCGAAATTGTCGGCTTACTTGGTCCAAACGGCGCGGGTAAAACAACTTCCTTTTATATGATTGTTGGATTGGAACGCCCCGATTCCGGCGATGTCTTTGTTTCTGACGTGAACATTTCAAATTTCCCTATGTACCGCCGCGCAGAACTGGGGATAAGTTATCTCACGCAAGAGGCGTCGATTTTCCGCAAGCTTACTGTTGCCGAAAATATCATGGCGATTCTTGAGACTCTTAATTTGAGTAAAGAGGATAGAAAAAAACGCCTTAACGAACTTTTGCGGGAGTTCAGCATACGTCACGTAGAAAAACGCAAAGGCACGGAACTTTCTGGCGGCGAGCGTCGGCGTGTGGAAATTGCGCGGTGTTTGGCATTAGAGCCGAAATTTATTTTGCTTGACGAACCTTTTGCCGGCGTTGATCCATTGGCGGTGGCTGATATTCAAGAAATTATCATGTATCTTAAAAAGCGCGGCATGGGAATTTTAATCACTGATCACAATGTCCGCGAAACTTTGCATATCGTCGACCGCGCCTATATCCTAAACGAAGGAAAAATTTTGCTAGAGGGCAGTGCCGACGAAATTGCTCACAGTGACACTGCTAAAAAATTTTATCTCGGTAGCAACTTCACTTTGTAAAATCTTTTTCATTGCGCATTGCGCATTACTAATTGCACTTCGGAGGTTTTTTAATGCGCTTTAGAATACTTGACAGATATATTTTTCAAGAAGTCGTTTTCGCGTTTATGTTTGCAATTTGCGCGTTCACGGCGGTTTTTATCGGCTCCGGCACGCTGTTTAGAATAGCGCGGTACATAACCGATTACGGCGCGAGTTTAACTTCCGTGCTAAAAATTTTTGTCTATGGTCTGCCGAATATCATCATGTGGACTTTCCCAATGTCTATGCTTTTGGCGACTCTCTTGACGTTCGGGCGGCTGTCTAGTTCCAGCGAGATAACGGCGATGAAATCTTGCGGAATAAGTTTCAGTAGAATAGCCGCGCCCGCTATTTTTTTAGGAATTATTGTAACTATCTGCGCGATTTTATTTAATGAACACGTCGTGCCTTGGGCGAACACCGCTTATAACAACGTCGTTTACTATGAAATTCAAGGCAACACCGAACTTAAATCGCAAGATCATATTATCGTTAAGGAGATAACCGGCGGACAAATTCAGCGGCTGATTTACGCCCGCGAATACAAAGCTAAAGATGAAATTTTGGAAGGCGTGACAATGCAGGTCTTTGACGAGAACACCGGCAAAGTTACTCACGTGGAAAACGCGACCTTTGCTGAATGGCGCGATGAGAAGTGGATTATGCATGACGGCATGATTTATGATTTAGCTGACGACCAGCGGACACATACCATGAAATTTGATACTCAAGTTTTGCCGGTCAAAGCCAGCCCACGCCAAATTGTTCGTGAACAAAAAAAGACTGAAGAATTGACGATGAGCGAACTGAAAGCGCAGATTGAAATCATGAAGTCACAGTACGCCAACACCGCCAAACTTGAGACAGAACTTTATCAGCGAATAACCGTGCCCATGGCTAGTTTAATTTTCGCGCTGATTGGTGTACCACTTGGTTTGCAGCCAACAAGAACGCCGTCTTCAATGGGTTTTGCGCTCAGTGTCGTGATAATTTTCATCTATTATGCGGTGATGACATTAGCCAACGCCATAGCCCGCAGTGGAGCTATCCCGCCGATGTACGCCGTGTGGATTCCAAATGTCATAGGATTAATCGCAGGGACTGTTCTAATTTATCGAGCGTCGAAGTGAGGCTTGCTCATGAAAAAATTTTCTATTGATGCGGATATGGAGCGCGTTCAAAATCTTTATGTTCACGAAGATGAAGTTCGCGCCGCAGGTTTTAATTTAATCGCCGGTGTGGACGAGGCTGGGCGAGGTTCTCTAGTCGGTCCTGTAGTTGTGGCGGCAGTTATTTTGCCCGGCGATTTGTATCTTGAACGGCTTGACGATTCTAAAAAACTTTCTGCCAAAATTCGCGACGTTCTTTATGAAAAAATTATTTCCGTAGCGATTAGTTATGCTCATGTCGAAGTTCCCGTTGCGGAAATTGACACGCTGAATATTTATCAAGCTACGCTAAACGGCATGAGACGCGCCGTCGAGAAATTGAATGTTCA
>CAJONF010000197.1 GCA_905236665.1 uncultured Selenomonadaceae bacterium
AATGCGGAAACTGGCACATGGTATAATCGTTGAAGGTGAAGATAGTGTAGCTACTGTCACAACGTTTGAAGAATCTCTTTCTATCACTTCCGGACTTTGCAGCGGTACAGCTAAAACACTTACTGCGGCAGAAAATAGTTTTGCAGTTGCCATGACGGGCGGTGCAACAGCTGCTTATCTTATCGGCGGCTCCGGTGCAGACACGCTCACTTCTGGCGAAAATGGCGGTACACTTGACGGCGGCGCATTTGTCACAGTCTCGAAGAATAAGAACGTTAAGAGCGACCTCACGAAGATTCTTAAAGCTTTCAAGAAGGGTAACGACGTTGGCAACGGATTCTGCGTTGTCAATCTCGACGCCAATATCAAGAGCCTAATCGATAAGGATGCCGCCAAGACTGCTACATTTAGCACATCTTCCGGCGGTAACTACAGTAAACAAAGTTAAAAATTTTTAGACCGATAAATAATTTTACGGCTTGTGCAAAGAAATTTGCACAGGCTTTTTTTTTGGCTATAATAGACGCGAGAAAATTTTTTAGGGAGGGATTGATTTGGCAAGAGAAATGATTTTGGTTTTGGATTTCGGCGGGCAATACAATCAGCTGATAGCGCGGCGCGTGCGTGAAAATAACGTCTACTGCGAAGTTCACACGGCGTTAAGCATTGAAAAAATCCGTGAACTTAATCCCGTCGGAATTATTTTAACGGGCGGTCCGCAGAGCGTTTATAAAACTGATTCGCTGTTGCCGCCGGTCGAAATTTTTAATTTGGGCGTGCCGATTCTCGGAATTTGTTACGGTGCGCAGGCTATGGCGAAAATTTTGGGCGGCGAAGTCAAATCCGCGCAGATCAGCGAATACGGCAAAACGGAAGTTGAAATTTTGAGCGAGTCGAAACTTTTTGCAGATGTTGAAAAAAAATCCGTCGCGTGGATGAGCCATACTGACAGAATTTTTTCCGCGCCCGAAAATTTTATCGTGACTGCTTCAACCAAAGATTGCCCGATTGCCGCAATGGAAGATGCTACTAAAAATTTTTATGCCGTACAATTTCACCCCGAAGTTGTTCACACCGCCGAGGGCATGAAAATTTTTTCAAACTTTGTGAACATTTGCGGTTGCCGGCGCGATTGGAAAATGAGTTCGTTTGTTAAAGACACGGTCGCCGGCTTGAAAAATAAAATCGGCGGCGGAAAAGTTCTTTGTGCATTGAGCGGCGGCGTTGATTCGAGCGTGGCGGCTGTCCTTTTGAGCAAAGCTGTAGGAAAAAATTTGACGTGCGTTTTTGTTGATCATGGACTTTTGCGCAAAAACGAAGCGGCGGAAGTCGAGCAAGTTTTCAGCCATTTTGACTTGAATTTTATCAAAATCGACGCGGGCGAACGCTTTTTGAACAAATTGCGCGGCGTAATTGAGCCGGAACGTAAAAGAAAAATCATCGGCGAAGAATTTATCCGCGTATTTGAGGAAATTTCTAAAGAAATCGGCGCAGTTGATTATCTGGTTCAGGGTACTATTTATCCCGACGTTATCGAAAGCGGTTTAGGAAAGTCCGCCGTAATAAAATCTCATCATAACGTTGGCGGATTGCCGGATTTTGTCGATTTTAAGGAAATTATTGAGCCTTTGCGCCTACTTTTTAAAGATGAAGTGCGCCAAGCTGGTCGAGAACTCGGTTTGCCGGAAAATCTCGTGAATCGTCAACCTTTCCCCGGTCCTGGGCTGGGAATTAGGATTATCGGTGAAATTACTGCAAAAAAAATCAAAATCGTTCAAGAATCCGACGCAATTTTCCGCGAAGAGGTCGCAAAAGGCGGAATTCAGAACGATTTATCGCAATATTTTGCCGCGCTAACGAATATGCGCTCTGTTGGTGTCATGGGTGACGGTCGAACTTACGATTTTGCCATTGCCCTGCGCGCCGTGCTCACAAGTGACTTTATGACAGCAGAATCTGCGCAAATTCCGTGGGAAATCTTAAATATTGTCGCAAATCGCATTGTAAACGAGGTAAAAGGCGTAAATCGTGTGCTTTATGACTGCACCAGCAAGCCGCCGGCTACTATAGAGTTCGAGTGAGGGAAAATTTCTATGAACAGTCCAAAAGTTGGGCATATTGACTTTTTAAATGTCCTTCCGTTCAGTTTTGGCTACAAAAATTGCGCAGAAGACTTAAAAATTGTTCGCGGTGTGCCAACTTTTTTAAATAACGAGCTGCAATTGGAGAAAATTGATATCAGTAACATTTCTTCGATTGAATATGCTAGGCAGAGTGGCGAACTTTTGATTTTACCGAAAATTTGCGTGCGAGCCGATGATTTTGTTACAAGTATCGTCTTAATTTCGCGAAAACCGATAGAAAATCTGCGCGAAGACAAAATTATTTTAACAAATAAGTCCGCAACCGCTCAACGCTTGCTAAAAATCATTTTGCACGAAAGCTACGGCGCAAAACCCGCTTATGAAACGCGCTCAGTTGCCGTGGAAAATCCCGTGGACGACGACGCAACCGCCGCGCTTTTTATCGGCGATGACGCGCTTTTTATTTATCTGCACCGTCCGAAAAATTTTTATCTGTACGATTTGGGGCATGAATGGCGAAAATTAACCGGTCGGCAGATGGTTTACGCGCTGTGGGCTGTCAGAAAAAATTTTGCCACAGAAAATCCCGAACTTTTACGCGAAACTTACAAAAAAATTCTCCGTGCGTTTGATTTCGGCATAAAAAATAAGTCAAACGCGATAAAATCTGTCATGTTGACGAAAAATTTCACTTTTGACGAGCTGGATAGCTATTTAGGCGGCGCGATTAAGTGGGATTTGACGCCAAAGGCTATCGCCGCGCTGAAAATTTATTATCGTAAGGCGGTCGCGCTAAAATTAATCGATTTTGAGCCGGAATTAGAATTTGCAGACGTTGAGTAAAAAATTTCCCGCCGAAAATTTCGACGGGTTTTTTTATTTCTGAAAATTTTTTCACGCTAAAAATCTTTTAAACCGAAATTTTGTAGTGCACCGGCGGAATTTCTCCAATCGCGCTTAACTTTTACCCATAAATCTAGAAAAATTTTAGTACCTAGGAGCATTTCAATTTCCGGTCGCGATTCAGCACCGATTTTTTTCAACATGGAACCGTTTTTGCCAATTACAATTCCTTTTTGCGAATCTCGTTCGACATAAATCGTTGCGCGGATAAAAATTGTGCCGTTTTCGCGCTCGGTGAACTCATCCACGTCCACAGCGATAGAGTGCGGAACTTCATCTTGCGTGGCGTGCAAAATTTTTTCGCGAATCAATTCAGCGACAATTAATCGTTCGGGCTGGTCAGTAATCATGTCATCTGGATAATATTTTATACCTTCCGGCAAAAATTTTTTACTTTCTGTGATAAGTTCGTCGATATTTGAGCCATTTTTCGCGCTAATTGGTACGACTGCAGCAAAATTTCTTCGAGCGGCGTATTCGGCGATAATTGGCAAAATTTTTTCGCGCTCAATCAAATCAACTTTGTTTATTACGAGAATCACAGGTTTTTTTGTAGAATTTAGGCGTTCTAAGATATATTTTTCGCCGCCGCCGAACTTTTCTGTAGCATCTATGACAAAAAATATCGCGTCAACCTCTTTTAGTGTGCTTTCTGCGGCTTTGAGCATATATTCGCCGAGTTTAAATTTCGGCTTGTGGATACCGGGCGTATCGAGAAAAATAATCTGCGCGTCGTCAAGATTTAAAATACATTGTATACGATTTCGCGTGGTTTGCGGTTTATTTGAAGTGATTACGACTTTTTGACCGACAATTTTGTTGATAAGCGTAGATTTTCCGACGTTTGGACGCCCAATCACGGCGATAAATCCCGATTTGTAATTCATAACGATACCTCCAAAAAAAATTCCCCGCTGAACGGGGAAAAATTTTTATTCAATCCAGAAAATCTTTCAATTTTTTTGAGCGGGCAGGGTGACGAAGTTTTCTTAAAGCTTTTGCCTCAATTTGGCGAATTCGCTCGCGGGTGACGTTGAAACTTTTGCCGACTTCCTCAAGCGTCCTGGCTCTGCCGTCCTCAAGCCCGAATCTCAAGCGCAGAACATTTTTTTCACGCGGCGTCAAAGTTCCGAGCACGTCTTCCAACTGTTCTTTAAGCAACATGAACGATGCGGCATCAGCCGGCGCAGGAGCGTCTTGGTCTTCGATAAAATCGCCCAAATGTGAATCGTCTTCCTCGCCAACAGGTGTTTCCAATGAAACAGGTTCCTGCGCGATTTTCTTTATCTCACGAACGCGGGCAACGTCCATCTCCAATTCTTCGGCAATTTCTTCGTCAGTAGGTTCGCGACCGTTTTTCTGTAAAAGATTGCGCGAAACTCGAATCAATTTGTTAATCGTCTCGACCATGTGCACGGGAATTCGGATTGTGCGCGCCTGATCGGCTATTGCCCGCGTTATCGCTTGACGAATCCACCACGTTGCGTAGGTTGAGAACTTGTAGCCCTTGTGATAATCAAACTTCTCGACCGCTTTAATCAAGCCCAGATTGCCTTCTTGAATTAAATCTAAGAATAGCATACCGCGTCCAACATAGCGTTTGGCGATTGAGACGACTAGCCGCAAATTTGCCTCCGCTAACTGTTTTTGAGCCTCGGTATGTTCTGCTTCGTCGGGGGATTCCATACGCATGGCAAGAGCGCGTTCTTCTTCAGCAGTGAGCAACGGCACGCGTCCGATTTCTTTTAAATACATACGAACGGGGTCATCGATTGAAACGCTGTCGGGGATATTTAAATCGACTTCAGCGGTGGGTTTAGGAGTATCATTGTCTTCATCTGCAGAAGTTTCGGTCGTTTCAGCAACGTTAAGCGCGTCGTCATTTTCCAGCGCAACAGTTTCTGCAGATAAATCCACGTCCACGCCATCGCTGTCCACAACGTCAAGAGCGGTGTCCTCGTTAGTTATTTCAATATTCTCTCGCTCGCATATGCTCAAGATTTCGTCGATTTCTTCCGCGTCGTTTTCCACGCCAAAACTTTGAATAATCTTGTCCAAATCGCTCCAAGTGAGTTTACCGCCGTTCTTCTTAGCTCTTTCATTGAGCAGGGAAAGTATTTTTGCTGAACGGTTTTTTAAAAGCTTAGTTGCGTCTTCAGTTTGAGTTGTAGCCGTCGTATCGGATTTTTTTTGTGTGGAATGATTTTTCTTATTTTCCGACAGGCTGCCGCTCAAGCCGTTGTTGTTCGGCTCGACAGTTTTATTATCTCCTGTCATATTGCAGCCTCCTTTCAAAGGCAACACGTTTCATTACTAATTGCCTTTCAGATTATCTATTTCTTTTTTTACTTTGATTAACTCTTGAATAGATTTATTATAAATTTCTTGATCGCCCGACTTATATCCTTCAGATTGAGCCAGAATTCGATGATATTTTTTCAACAGCACATCCCGCCGCAAAATATTAACAGAATCATTGAAGAGCTTAATTTCTGTGTCTAGTGGCTCGTCTGAACCATCCATTAATATCCGTGAAAGCTGTGCATTTGCCTCATCGCTCAATTCCTCCGCCGCGTTCATCTGGTTAGCGCGTCTACCTTGCTCCTCGTAATTTTTCAACCAGAAAAGTATTTCCCGTTGTGGCTCCGAAAAAATTTCTGTCGGCAAGACTGTCAACACGTAATCAATCATATCGTTTTCATGCCAAACCATTCGCAAAACAACTTCGCATGACGCACGAATTATCGGATCCGTCCTCTCAAAAATTTTTTGGCGTTTCACTGCGATGAATTTTTTTCCCGGTTGATGAGCCGTCTCTTGCATCTGCTTAAGAAATTTTTTCCAGGCTTTGGCAACAAGCTGTTCATCTAAGACAAGCGCGGCAGAAATTCTTTTGCAGTATTCAGCGCACAAAATATCATTTTCAATATTTACAACGACGGGCAAAATTTCTTGCAACGCCCGAAATTTTCCGCCGGTCGTAGCGTGTTCAGTGTTAGCCAAAACGTATTTTATGCGGTAATCAATGAGCGTCTGCGCACTTTTAATCAGCTCTTCAAATTTTTCTTTACCATGCTTGCGAATAAATTCATCAGGGTCTTTACCATCGGAAATTTTTACGACGTAAACTTCTGCGCCCGCTTGCTGAACGATTGGCAAGGCGCGAATTGTGGCACGTTGTCCGGCGTCGTCATTGTCATAGCAGAAAATAATTTTCCTAGCGTAACGTTGAATCAGCTTGGCGTGTTCAGGTGTAAAAGCTGTACCGAGCGTCGCCACAACATTTTTTACACCCGCGCTGAAAAGCGAAATGGCGTCCATGTAACCTTCAACGACGATAGCCGCACCCGCCGCACTTATCGCACGATTTGACTTGTCCAGACCAAAAAGCAGATTGCGTTTGTTGAATAGAACAGTCTCCGGCGTGTTTAAATACTTCGGTGAATTTTCGTCCTCGGAATTCAGCACGCGTCCGCCAAATCCGACAACGTGCCCGAAAACATCAATGATAGGAATCATCACGCGCCCGCGAAATCTATCGTAATAGCCCGAAGAATTTTTCCGTTTAGCTACTAGTCCGACTGCCTCCAGCTGTTGCGGTGAAAAATCTTGCCGCGTGAACTTGGTTAAAAGATTTTCCCATTCGTCCGGCGCGTAACCCAGCTTGAAATTTTCAATGGTCTCCGCCGTAATTCCACGCCCCGCAAGATATTTCCTGCCAATTTCGCCGCGAGCCGTTTTAGTTAAATATTCGTAATAAAAATCCTGCGCCAATTCATTTATCCGGTATAAAATTTTTTCTTCGCGTCGTCGCCGTTCTTCTTCGGGCGAATATTTTTTTTCGGGCAAGTCGATACCCAATCGCCGCGCCTGTAGCTTAACCGCCTCGAAATAGCTTATGTTTTCAATGAGCGAAAGGAACTTGAAGATATTGCCGCCCGCGCCGCAACCGAAACAATAAAAAAGTCCTTTGTCGGCACTCACGCTGAAAGAAGCGGTTTTCTCGTTGTGGAAAGGGCATCGCCCCCAATATCGCCCACTCTTTTGAGTGAGCGGCACGTAAGCAGACACGACAGAATAAACGTCGGTTCGCTCGCTCACGCGCTTAACAAAATCATTAAGCTCCGCACTTCCCAACTTTTTTCAACCTCCGTGGCGTTTATATTCCCCGCGTCTTTTAAATTTCCTTTCAGCCGCACAATAATTTTTACGCAATGGCAAGCAATGCCTTAAAGTATTTGCGCGTTCAATGAATCGGTTGTATAATGCAACGGAAAATTTTTTGAGGAGGGAGCAATTTGTTATCTAAAGTTACAAAGATTTATGGCGAAACAGCACTGATAAAGCTAATCGCCGTTGGTCTGGTAATAGGAATTTTGCTGGCTCTATTCGCGCCGGTGACGGTTCCGGTCATTGCGGTTTTCGGTAAATTGTTTGTCAGCGCATTAAAGGGCGTTGCACCAATTTTGGTTTTCGTTTTGGTAATGAACGCCATGAGCCAAAAATCGGAATCAAGCTCTACAATGAAACCGATAATTCAGCTTTACGTCATCGGAACGTTTTTAGCGTCGCTGGTGGCGGTCACTGCCTCATTTTTATTCCCAACAACTTTAAAATTGCAAATAGGCGCGGATACGACAATCACGCCGCCGAGCGGGATCATTGAAGTTTTGCAAAACGTCATCATGAATGTTGTTGATAATCCAATTCACGCGCTGACGACGGCAAATTATATCGGTATCCTGGCTTGGGGCGTTATCATGGGTTTGGCGTTCCGTCATGCCGGAGATGAACTGCATAACGTCTTGAGCGATTTGGCAAAAGCTGTAACAAAGGTCGTGCAATGGGTTATTCGTTTTGCGCCGTTCGGTATCATGGGTCTTGTTGCCGACGCGATAGCAACTAGCGGCGTTGATGCACTCTTGGGCTATGCAAAACTTTTAGCGGTACTTTTAGGCGCGTTCTTCTCCGTGGCACTTATCATGAATCCGATAATCGTTTTTTTCAAGCTCGGCATGAATCCTTATCCGCTGGTTTTGGCAACATTAAGAGAAAGCGGTATCTATGCATTTTTCACACGGTCAAGCGCGGCAAATATCCCCGTGAACATGAGCCTTTGCAAACGTCTGGGCTTGAACGAAGATTTATATTCGATTTCAATTCCGCTCGGTGCAACAATTAATATGGCGGGCGCAGCGATAACCATTGCGGTTTTGAGTTTGGCAGCGGCACATACCTTAGGAATTTCTGTTGATATGCCGACTGCGCTTTTACTTTGTATAATCTCAACTGTCGGAGCTTGTGGAGCATCAGGAGTTGCGGGCGGCTCATTGTTGTTAATTCCTGTGGCGTGTTCAAGTTTTGGTATCGACAATGATATCGCAATGCAGGTCGTTGGCGTCGGCTTTATTATCGGCGTGTTGCAAGACTCGTGCGAAACGGCGTTGAATTCGTCCAGTGACGCGCTTTTCACTGCCACTGCTGAATTTGCTCAACGCAAGAAAGAAGGCAAACTTAAAGCTTCCGACTTGACGCCAAGAGCTGAAGAATAATTAAGAAAAGTTAGAAGTGAGGGATTAGGAGTTAAGGAAGGAGATTTTTTTATGATAAAAAAATTTTTAGGCGTATTGGTTGCTTTGCTGATTTTTAATTCGGCAATATGCGCGGCGGCTGAACTCGTTATCTTCCACACAAACGATATGCATTCACGCGTTCAAGATAATGATGACGGCGGAGAAAGTATCGGTTTGGCTGAAATGGCGGCGGCTGTCAAAACCGTTAAGGCTAAAAATCCCGCGACACTTTGGCTGGACGCTGGCGACACTTTCCACGGTATGCCGATGATAACAATCAGCAAAGGCGAAAATTTAGTTCCGCTCTTAAACGCGGCGGGATTAGACGCTATGACTGCCGGCAACCACGATTTTAATTACGGCTCCGCTCAACTTGAAAAACTCGCTAAAGGTTTGAAGTTCCCGTTGCTCGACGCTAACACTGTTCGCAAGAAAAATGGTAAACTCGTTTTCAAGCCGTACAAAATTTTTAAAGTCAACGGAATTAAAGTCGGTGTGTTCGGACTGTCTACACCAGAAACTGCTTACATGACCAATCCTAAAAATGTTAGGGAAGTAGAATTTTTAAATCCTGTTGACGTGTCAAAGGAAATGATTAAAAAACTCCGCCCGAAATGCGATGTACTGATTGCCGTTATGCATATGGGGCTTGATGCCAGCTCCAAATTCACCAGTGAACGCATTGCCCGCGAAACTGAAGGAATCGATTTAATTGTTGACGGACATAGTCACACCGCTCTTGCTGACGGTATGCTCGTCAATGACACGCTGATTGTCCAAACCGGCTGGCATGAACACCGCCTGGGCAAAGCTACGATTGACGTTGAAAATCATAAAATCGTTTCAAAGAAAGCTGAACTCCTTGACGCGGACGAAATTAAAAAAATTTGCCCGAAGCCCGATGAAAAAGTTTTG
>CAJONF010000198.1 GCA_905236665.1 uncultured Selenomonadaceae bacterium
TAAGCAAAGAAAAGGGCTTTCAACCGGCTGAGAAAACATCACGTTTTCTGCGCCGGCGACCGCCCGTCCATGGGCGGTCGGGTTCTCGCTCACCATTACAAGAGGTTTTTATGAATTCATTTTTAATCGGACTTCAATTTTTAACCAGAATTTTTGTCGTTAGGCAGACCGTGTGGACGGAGCAAAGTTTTGGCGAATCAGTAAAGTTTTTTCCGGCGGTCGGAGCGGTGCTCGGAATGTTTTATGCGGCTCTCGTCGGAGCGATAAATTTTTTTGAGTTGCCAATTTTTACAGGCGCAGTTGGTTTTTCGCTGATGATAATTTTAACGGGCGGAATTCATTGCGACGGGCTAATGGATTCGGCGGACGGTTTATTTTCCGGTCGTGAACGTGAAAAAATTTTACAGATAATGAAAGACTCCCGCGCAGGTTCTTTTGGCGTGGTTAGCATGATTTTAATCGCGGCATTAGAAATTTCTGCGCTGGCAGAACTTTCGCGGCTGTCGACGTGGTGGCTGTGCACGGCAATTTTTTCTGCACCGATAATCGCTCGGCTGATGATGGTCGTGACAATCGGCGCATTTCCCTACGCAAGGCAATCGGGCATGGGCAAGGCGTTTGCTCAATTCACGACGCGGCGGACTATTTTTTTTGCGGCGGCTGAAACATTTTTATTCTTGCTCCCGCTAAATTTTATCAGCAAAATATTTTTCTTCAGCGCGGCGGCGGCAATGTTGGTTGCGTTTATCGTGACGTGGAAATTTGCAACCTTCGCAACAGAAAAAATCGGCGGGGTAACGGGCGACATTTACGGCGCGACGACGACGCTTGCAGAAATGTTCGCGCTGATAACTTTTTTATTGATTGGAAATTTTTTGCGATGACGATAACTGTAAAAATGCGCGGGACTTGTGGCGAATTGGCTCAAGGATTTTTTCACGGCGAACCGATTTTGATAACTTGCCCGATTGAAAATTTTTCCACGGTCACAATCTCTGATGAATTTTCTGGCGTCGAAGGTCTCGGCGAAAAATCTTTAACCATGCTCAACAAAGTTTTAAAAATTTTCGGCGCGGAAGATTTTAAATTCGGCGTGCGTTTGAATTCGGAATTGCCACGCGGAAAGGGCATGGCGTCTTCCTCGGCTGATTTGGCGGCAATCGCGCAGGCAGTCGCATTTTCTTTAGGAAAAAAATTTTCGCCCGCTGAACTCGGACGCCTTTGCACTCAAATTGAACCGACTGACGGAATTTTTTATAGCGGCGTCGTCGCGATGAATCCGCTGACAGGTCAACTCATAAAAAAAATCCGGGCTCAAGAAAAATTTTTAATCGCGGTCTTCGATTATGGCGGCGAAGTTGACACGCTGGCTTTAAATCGCCGCAGTGATTTTGAATTCCCCGCGCTTGATGACGAAATAAATTTTGCGTTGACAGAAAAATCCGCGCTGGCTAATCAAAAAATTTTGCCGAAACGCGGACTGGAAGAATTTATGAACTTTGCAAAAAAAATCGGCGCGGTTACCGTAAATGTCGCTCATTCGGGAACCGTCGCCGGAATTTTTTTTCATGCTGATGATTTGCGCGTCAAAGAAAAAATTTCTGCCGTCGAAAAAAATTTTGCTTTACCAAAATTTTTAACACTAACTCGGCTGGCACTATAAAATCAAATCAAAAACCCCGCTCAAAATCGAACGGGGATTTTTTTTCATATCGGAACTTTATGAAGCATTTGGCGAACCATAAAATTTTATTTAACCAAATTATCAAAGTCTGCTTGCGGAACGAGCGTGACCAATCCCATTATCGCCAAAATTTGCTCCAAGGCTACGCGAGCCGTCGAAGTATTTTTAACTACAAAATCAACATCGCGCCAATGTTCAAATTCGCCGGTTTCATCAGCCGTTTCCACGTAATATCTTATCTCGTCATTTGAGCAACCGGCACGCAACATTCTATCGACAAAAATTTCATCGTCAATCATCAAAAAAATCGAAATTAGATCTTGATTGATAAATTTCTGCAACTGTTTAATTCCCGCCACGTCATGCATAATCGCAATACTGATTTTGTGATTCTGGTAAGCGTCAAGCACGTCGGATTTCCTCAAGCCGTAAGAGTTCGCCTGGTAAGTGTTGTTGACGATAAATTTTTCCTTGTTGTATTCGTCCGCCTTGACAGTTTTATAAATTTTGCGCTTATAAGCATAGCGGTCGTCAAATACGCGGGTGGTGACGGTTGGAATATAATTGATTCCCATAGACAAAAGCTGAGTTGCCATCGTCGATTTACCGGACGTGTGCGGTCCAAGAAACGCATAAATTTTATTCGCCATTTAAATTCCGTTACTGAGAACTTACAAAAAGTTATAAAAACCTTTATGTCCCATTCCTGCTTCAACGCGTCCGCTTTTGCCGAGGCTACTTA
>CAJONF010000199.1 GCA_905236665.1 uncultured Selenomonadaceae bacterium
GTTTACGTCGGGTGGTTTAGGTACAATGGGTTTCGGACTTCCTGCGGCAATGGGTGCTCAGCTTGCTTACGGAAAAAATCGGCGCGTCATTTGCGTCAGTGGCGACGGCGGAATTAAAATGACGGGCAACGAATATTATACAATCGCCCGCCTTAAGTTGCCGATTATTTCGCTGATTGTCAACAACACGAGCTTAGGCATGATTCGTCAACTGCAGAAAGTTTTTTACAAGGAGCGATTCATTGCCTGCGAACTGGATTATCAAATGGATTTCGTTGGCTATGCGCAAAGTTTCGGCATAAAGGCGGAGGCTGTCTCCACGCAGGAAGATTTTGCACACGCGCTGGCAGAAGCTCTTGATGACACGCAAAATCCACGCGTCATTGTTCTAAACGTTTGGCGCAGTTTTGTCGAGCCGATGACTAAGGCGGGAGCAAATGTTAATGAATTTGTCGAGTTTAAATGAGGTGTTGCATATGAAAAAATTTTTAGCCGTGATGATGTTCGCCTTGATGTTGACGACAACGGCGCGGGCAGCAGAATTTGAAATGGTTGAGTATTCCGCGCAGGTGAAGTTGCAGTGGCTGGCGGCAGCGGGGATTCCTGAAGCTCAAAAATTTTTAAAAACCCTTGAACGTCCGGTCTTTTTTAACGCGGAAAATCTTGACGACTTCGAGCGAATTAAACTGACCAACAGTCTTTATCAAGAGTTGAACTTTTCCGCCGCTATGGAATTTGTTCGCGAAAAAAATTATAGTAATGTCTTCGATTTGGCGTGCAGTCTTAGTCCGCGAGCAATGATTTTGGGCGATGAAGGGCGACGCGTTGTTGTCGGCGAACTGCAAACCGTTTGTCTGATTGGCGATTGGTTCGTTGACGAATATGGCAAGAAGGCTAAAAAAAATGTCAACTATGACGCGTTTTGGTTGCAAGACGGTTACGGCATGATGAAAAGCGCGGACAAGTTCAAAGGTGAAATTTGCATTATCGAGCAGGGCGTTATGATTTATCTTGCTGATGATGTTCGCGCCCAAATGTATGACAACCTCCGCGACGTTTTGAAAAAGCACGGCGGCTGTCTGATAACTTCCGATTTTTGCCAGAAAGAATATTTTACGAATGTGGCGGCGGCTCTTTATGGTTCAGACGCGCCGATAATTTATGACGAAACTAAAAAGATGTATGAAAATGTTTTCGGCGATAAAATTGCTGACGATTTGCAAGATGAGCAAGAAGCGATGAATTTTCTTAAAGCTCACGGGTTGAAAGCGCAAAAAGTTCCGCTCTTTACCAAGTTGCCGAAACTTTATGTAAGTTCACAGCTCACACCCGAACAAATTCAAAGAGTCAATGAACTTTCCGTAAAAACTTATCTGTGGTTTATCACTGCGATTTAAAAAAAATTAACCGCCCTCAAAAATCTTGAGAGCGGTTTTTTTATTGTCGAAAATTTTTTAGCCGGCGAATTCTTCGGGGCGAACGTTGGAAATTTTATGACGCCACAACAAAGCTTTGACGATTCTTTTAGCCGCGTGCCCGTCGCCATAAGGACTGCGCGCCTCCGCCATTTTACGATATTGCGCCGCGTCCGTGAGCAAAATTTTTGCCGCGCCGTAAACTTTTTCTTGATTCGTGCCGATTAATTTAACCGTGCCCGCGTCCACAGCTTCGGGGCGTTCGGTAGTATTGCGCAGAACTAAAACCGGTTTGCCCAGCGCGGGAGCTTCCTCTTGCACGCCGCCCGAATCCGTCAAAATTAAAGTGGCGCGGTTCATCAAGTTAGCGAACGGTTCATAATCGAGCGGGTCGGTTAAAAAAACTCTTTCAAGCCCGCCAAGCTCTTCGTTGACGACTTCGCGGACTCTAGGATTTTTATGCACGGGAAAAATTATTTCAACGTCGGGAAATTCTTCGACGAGATTTTTTAAAGCTTTGTAAACTTGCCGCATAGGTTCGCCCAAATTTTCGCGGCGGTGCGTCGTGACGAGAATAACTTTTTTGTCAAAATTGACGTGTGAAATTTTTTCTGGGAATTTAAAATCAGCGCGAACAGTTTTATAAAGCGCGTCTATAACCGTGTTGCCCGTGACAAAAATTTTTTCAGCGTCAACGCCCTCGCGCAGGAGATTTTCTTTGGCAGTGACAGTCGGCGCAAAATTTAAATCGGCAAGCGAGCCAGTCAATCGGCGGTTCATCTCTTCGGGATATGGCGAAAATTTATTTCCCGTGCGAAGCCCTGCCTCCACGTGTCCCACTTCGATTTGATGATAATAAGCTGCCAATGCGCCGGCAAAAGTCGTGGTCGTGTCACCGTGAACTAAAACTATATCGGGCGCGGCGTCGCTCAAAACTTTATCGAGACCGAGCAGGGCGCGGCTTGTTATGTCAAAGAGCGTTTGTCCCTCTGACATGATATTTAAATCAAAGTCGGGGCGAATGTCGAAGAGATTCAAAACTTGGTCGAGCATTTCCCGATGTTGTGCAGTGACAGCTACGGTTGATTCTATTTCTTGATACTTGCAAAGCTCCAGCACGACGGGAGCCATTTTTATTGCCTCTGGGCGCGTGCCAAATATCGACATAACTTTTAATTTTTTCATATCGTCACCTAATTAGCTGGTCGGGCAATGCCCAATTTCTTAACACCGTAAATGATTGCCGCGAATACAAGAATTAAAATCAGCGCGGCGATTTGACAACTGACCGCCGTCAAAGCTATTGCGCTCAAACCGAACAGCGCGCTTATAACGTACATTAAAAGAACCGCTTGCCGTTGTGTGAAACCGACGCTCAAAAGTCTGTGGTGCAAATGTCCTTTGTCCGGTTTGAAGATTGGCACGCCGCCGCGAACACGCCTGACGATTGCAAAGGTCGTGTCCAAAATCGGCAAGCCTAATGCAAAAATCGGAACGATCAGCGCGATTGTCGCCACAGATTTTACCGCGCCCGTCACAGAAATTCCCGCGAGCATGAATCCTAGGAACATCGAGCCGGTATCACCCATGAAAATTTTTGCGGGGTGGAAGTTGTATTTTAAAAAGCCGACCGCCGCGCCCGCCAATGCCGCCGTCAAAACCGCAACTAAAATAAAATCCTGCTCAAGGGCGATTAAAAGAATTGTAAACGACGCTATCGACGCCACGCCCGCCGCCAGTCCGTCAAGCCCGTCAATTAAGTTAACCGTGTTTGTTAAGCCGACAAGCCAAAACATTGTCACAGGAATTGCTAGGCTGTCTAGGTAAAGATAATCGCCAAAAGGATCCGTCACAAAGTCAATCCTCACGCCGAATACCATGACTAAAACCGCCGCCGCTCCGATTTGCCCCAAAAGTTTTACTTTCGCCGGAAGATTTTTATAATCATCAAACAAACCGAGTGCAACAATTAAACTGCCTGACACCACAAGCCCTATAGTTTCTTTGACTTGTTCGCCGTCCAATCCGAATTTTATTGCGACAAAGATTATCGCCGCAATAAAACCCGCGTAAATTCCCAGACCGCCGATTCGCGGGATTGGTTTTTTATGAACTTTTCGGGCATTGGGTGCGTCCATTGCTCCAGTTTTTTTTGCCAACAAAATTACCGCCGGCATGACAAGTAAAGCAATCAAAAACGCGATAACAAACGCCCAAATATATATAGGCATTTAATCAACCGTCCCATTCAAGATTTATGCAAACAATTCTACAACAGCGACTAAAACTCGTCAATCACGCCGCTAACAAAATTTTAATGAGTTTACCGCGACAAATACTTGACACTTTGCAATTAAAGTGCTATAAATTAGCGCGTTGAATTTATTCGCCGGCTTAGCTCAGTTGGTAGAGCAGCGCATTCGTAATGCGCAGGTCGAAGGTTCGAGTCCCTTAGCCGGCTCCATACGAAA
>CAJONF010000200.1 GCA_905236665.1 uncultured Selenomonadaceae bacterium
AGGATTTGAACCTGCGACCCCCGCGTCCCGAACACGGTGCTCTACCAAACTGAGCCACAACCCGTAAAACATTTGCGATTATAACAGCTGATTTTTCAAATTGCAAGTCTAAGACGCAAAAAAATTTGTAAAACCGTTTTGAACTTTGACACGAGAAAAATTTTTTGTTATCGTTTAAAAATCAAAGCAAAGGAGCGAGTAATTTTGAAAAATATAGCGATTGCAGGTCTTGGATACGTTGGAATATCACTTGCAACACTTCTTTCGCAAAAAAATCACGTAATTGCGGTTGATATTTCCGAAAAAAAAGTTGCAATGGTTAATAAACGCCAATCTCCAATTCGTGACGACTACATAGAACGTTTTTTTGCAGAAAAAAAGCTAAATTTAACTGCTACGACCGATGCAAAAGCGGCTTATGCGGCGGCGGACTTTGTAATTATCGCTGTTCCGACGAATTATGACCCGAAAAAAAATTTTTTTGATACTTCTGCCGTCCGAAATGTGATTGAAACGGTTTTGGCGAGCAATTCGCGGGCTTACATGGTTATAAAGAGCACAATTCCGGTTGGATTTGTAAAAAATATGCGCGAAAAATATTTTACGGAAAAAATTTTATTCAGTCCGGAATTTTTACGCGAATCAAAGGCACTTTACGATAATTTATATCCTTCGCGGATAATTGTCGGCGCAAATCTTGCGGATGCAGAAAATTTAGCCGCGGCAAAAGAATTTGCGGAACTTTTGCGGGAAAATGCGGAGAAAAAAAATATTCCCACGCTGATAATGGGAATAACCGAGGCTGAAGCGGTAAAACTTTTTGCGAACACGTATTTAGCTCTGCGCGTTGCATATTTTAACGAGTTGGATACCTATGCAGAGATGAAAGGCTTAAACACGCGGGAAATTATCAGGGGAATTTGCTACGATCCGCGAATTGGCGACCATTATAATAATCCGTCGTTTGGTTATGGCGGATATTGCTTGCCGAAAGATACAAAACAGCTTTTGGCGAATTATCAAGATGTGCCGGAAAATTTAATTGAAGCGATTGTCAACAGCAACCGCACGCGAAAAGATTTTATAGCTGAACGAGTATTGGAAATTTCCGGCGCGTATACTGGTAGCGAAAATTTTTCTGCAGACCGCGAACATGAAGTTATTATCGGCGTCTATAGGCTGGCGATGAAGAGCGGTAGCGATAATTTCCGGCAATCTTCGATTCAGGGGATAATGAAAAGGATAAAAGCTAAGGGCGCAACCGTGATAATTTATGAACCTGCGCTCCCGAATGATTCAACTTTTTTTGGTAGCCGCGTTGTGAATGATATTGACGAATTTAAACGTCAAAGCCAGTGCATAATCGCCAATCGCTATGAAAACATTTTAGACGATGTAAAGGATAAAGTTTATACGCGCGATTTATTTAAACGTGATTGAAAAATTTCCCTAAACCAAGAGGCGATAAAAATGTTGCAGTATTTTGTAGAAAGGAATTATAAACCGATTTTTACTAGAGGATATATGCCGCGCCTTGAATATATCTGCAACGTGGGACCAGATTCTTCGACAATGCCGCGCAGTATGCATGAACATAAAAGCCTCGTTGAAATTCTTTTGGTTTACGGTGGCGCAGGCATTTACATTGTTGACAGCGAACGCTACACTGCTAAAAAAGAAGATTTAATTCTATATAATAGCAAAACCGTTCATGATGAATTCGGCGGCTCCGGCAATGATTTAAGCACATATTGCGTCGCCATCAGCAATTTAAAACTCGTTGACTTCAAGCAAGTTAATAAAATTTTGCCTAAAAAATATTCGCCCATTATGCCCAGCGGAGAATATTTTGACGAACTGCTCAGCATTTTTAGGGCGATTGAGCGTGAAAGTTATCGTCCAAGCGGCGCAGAAACTGCCAATCTTCTAACACTTGCTCTAGTCACGAAAGTTTATACCATGCTGAAAACTCACGGTTTGCCGCGCAGAGAAAAAATTCCGTCGCTTAGTTCGCGTGCAAAAGATTTTATCGACGAACATTACATGGAAAATATTAAACTGGAAGATATCGCCCGCGCCGTTGATGCCAATGTTTATAATCTGTCGAAAATTTTTAAGGTGGAGATAGGTTTTTCGCCTATGCGCTATGTCACCCTGCGGCGAATCGGTGAGGCTCAAAATCTTTTAATAAACACCGACATGACAATTACGCGAATCGCCATGAGCGTTGGTTATAATGACTCGAATTATTTTCAGAACGTGTTTAAAAATTTTATGCAGATGACGCCGCGAGAATATCGCACACGTTGGACAAAGTGAAAAATTATTTTTCTTTAGAAAACATACCGGATAAATCTGCAATGCAACCCGCCCAACTTAAACCGACGCCGAATCCCGCAAGCATGACGGTTTTTAATTTTTCTGCGCCGAAATTTTTTACAACTTGTTCAATGGCGAGCGGCACGCTACCCGAAACTAAATTGCCCGTCTCGGAAATATCGTTGTGAAAAGGCACGTCGTTTAATCCCGCCTTATCGCGCAGATAAGTCATCATGAATTTATTCGCCTGGTGAAAAATGCAATAATCCAAATCGGCGCGGGTGAGTTTGGCGATGTTCAAAACTTCTTCGACAAGCGGCGGCACTTCACGCAATGTAAAATAAGTTATCGCCATGCCGTCCATAAAAATTTCGTAGTTAGAGCGATAATTTCCGTTCTCATCTGTAGAAAAAATTTCGGGATTGTCACGCGGCATAAAGCGACTGCCACCGACGGGTATAATCAGTTTGTCATAGCGTGAACCGTCTGAACCGAAGATAAATGCCCTTAAACTTTCCTGCGTATCGTCAACGCCCTCAATCCAAGTTGCGGTTGCTCCGTCGCCGAAAAGCGGTCGCGTAGAATTATCTTTAACGTTGATATATTTCGTGTAGACGCTCGACGTGATGAACAAGATTTTTTTAACCAAGCCCGTTTCAATAAGACCTTTTGCAACGGCAAGCCCGTAAATGTATCCTGAACAGCCCAGAGAAATATCCATTGTTCCGACAGATTTTTTCAAGCTTAATCGGTGCTGAAGGTGCGCGGAAGTATGTGGTCCCAAGTGGTCGGGGTGCTGAAGACATAATAAGATAAAATCCGTCTCGTTGCGGTTTATTTTATATTCAGCAAAAAGTTTTTCGGCGGCGTTGAAAGCTAAATCTCCCGCCGCCTCGTCTTTTGCGGAAATATGCCGGCTCTTGACGCCGATTTTTTTTATAAAGCGTTTGTCAACAATTTCCGAATTATTTTCAATCATCGCAGGCAGATAACTTGAAATCGCCCGAATCTTTGCAAACATTTGATGCTCCCCTCATAAGCCGAGATATTCACGTTGAGCGGCGGTGAGTGTGTCGATTTTTACGCCGATTGATTCAAGCTTAATCTCAGCAATTTTCGTGTTAATTTCTTCGGGCATGAGATAAACTTTTTTATCAAGGCGCGTGTGATTGTGTAGAATGTGAGCTGCGCTGAAAAATTGAACGCCAAAACTCAAATCCATAATCTCGGCGGGGTGACCGTCACCGCTTGCGAGATTTACAAGCCGCCCTTCAGCTAAAAGATAAATTTTGCGTCCGTCTTGCTGTAAAAATTCTTCGACATTGTTTCTGACAACTTTTCTACTGACTGACTGCGCGGCAAGTTCGGGAATATTAATTTCAACATCGAAATGCCCGGCATTGGCAAGCATTGCACCGTTTTTCATCAGCGGAAAATGTTCGCCGGTGATAACGTCCTTGTCGCCCGTCAACGTCAAGAAAATATCTCCGATTTTAGCGGCTTCGGACATCGGCATAACCCTAAAGCCGTCAAAAACCGCCTCAATCGCCTTGATCGGATCAACTTCTGTGATAACGACGTTCGCGCCCAAGCCTTTAGCACGCATTGCGCCGCCCTTGCCGCACCAACCATAACCCGCAATGACTACAGTTTTGCCCGCGATAACCAAATTTGTCGTGCGCATAATCCCATCCCACGTCGATTGCCCCGTGCCATAGCGATTGTCGAATAAAAATTTGCAGTAAGCGTCGTTAGCGGCTATCATCGGGAATTCAAGCTTATTTTGACGCTCCAAAGCCTTCAATCTCAATACACCGGTCGTAGTCTCCTCTGAACCGCCGATAATATTTTTTAAAGCGTCGCGGCGCGTGGTGTGAATGAGTTCAGTGAAGTCGCCGCCGTCGTCAATGTAAATATTGGGCGCGAAGTCCGCCGCTTTATTTAAATAATCGTTATACTCTTCTTGAGAGCAACCGTGCGTCGCAAAAACAGTAATTCCGTCTTCAACCAGAGCCGCCGCAACATCATCTTGCGTTGACAGCGGATTCGAGCCGGTAATAACGACATCTGCGCCCGCGTGCATAAAAACTTCCGCCATATAAGCGGTTTTCGCCTCCAAGTGCAACGTTATCGAAAGTCTTTTCCCAGCGAACGGTTTAGATTTTGAAAATTCTCTATCTATTGCCGACATCACCGGCATAAAATTTTTTACCCATTCGATTTTGGCGTGCCCGCTCGGTGCCAATAACATATCTTTAACGATTGACTGCATAAAAAAAACAGCTCCTTTTTGTTGATTTATTCAATATCACGAACTATATTTATAATTATCGCCACTAAATCTTTTTGAGTGTAGCATACGTAAAATTTTTTTGCAATTTGAAGGAGAAATTTTGATGGAAGATATTAAACCCAGCCTTTTACAATTTATTTCCGGCGAAGATTTTTTTAAAACGATTTTGGTTGTAGAAAGTGCGGATTATCTCGCCGATTTGCAAAAAATTTTCCCGTCCGCTGAAATTTTTTTCGTCACAGCGAACGAAGATTTAAATTTTCCCGACGTAAAAACTTTTTTTATGGATTATCGCGAAGAAAAATTGCCATTTGCCGAAGAATTTTTCGATTTAATCATCGGCGATTTAACTTTGGAAGTCGTCACAAATCCTCAAGATATTGCGGCGGGTTTTTCAACTTTTTTAAAACAAACCGGCTGTTTTGTGACGAGTTTTAGAAATATTCGCCACTGGAAAGTTTTAGAACGGCTAATGCGCGGAGTTTTTGGCGGAATTGTTTCAAGATTTTACACGCGAACGGAATTTGAGCGGCTTTTATACGCCTCTTTTTATAAAGAAGTGCAACTTTTGCCGCTGAAAAAAAATGCGCCGCCCGAACTTTTGGAACGGCTGATAAATTGCGGATTTGATAATTTTGACGACGATTTGCAAACAGAATTTTGGCTTATACGTGCTTCGCGCTCAATGCCGGAACTTTCTCTGCTAAAATCCATGTTTACAAAGGAAATTCGCGCAGATTTTTCTAGAATTTTGCACAGAATCGAATACGACGTTGAAATTGCCGACAGCGTTAAAAAGTTTTGGCAAATTTTCGACGCGGAAGGAATTTTTCCCGATTATGCGGCGGCTTTTATTCGTTCAGTCGTCATTCACCGCGAAAATTTCTACAAAAACGTAAAAAAATATTCTGCGCGCCCCGAAATTGAAGAAATTATTGAGGCAACAGAAAATCTTTATGAATTTGATAACGGAAATCGCTTGCTTTAATTATTTTTTCTTGCGAGAATTTTTTTCTTGCTCGTCGAAAAATTTTATAACGTCATCGATAAATTTTCGGGCGGATTCTTCGGAAATTACCGCCTGTTTTTCATTTACAGCAATTTCTTCGCGCAAAATTTTTAATTTCGGATCGATTTTTCCGGCTTTTAGCGATTCGAGAGCAATTTTATCTGCGTGGGCAATTCGTTTAAGTTGCTCTAATTGCGGTTTGCATTCTGATAAATATTTTTTCGGCAATTTTTTAAGCAATAAATCAACTGCGCTTTGCAATTCCGCGATTTTTTTATCCATTGGCGCAAAATCTATGAAAGATTTTTTTCCTAAACTGTGTAAAAGTAAATAAGCCGTCGTGTGGAAGTCAGGCGCGTCCTGTGAACCGACTTTAGCCCAAGAATTTTCCATATGCCGCGAATGTTCAGCAAAAATTTTCATTTCTGATGCGAGCGAGCCGAATTGTGCGTTAATAATTTTGTTCCAAGCAGAATTTTCATCGTAATTTGCGGGATTGTTAGCGTAAATAGCACCAGTGCCCAGTGCTATTTTAGACATCTGCACCTGTCCCATTGGGTTGAAAAAAATCGCCGTCATATTCGCCATTGGGAGTTTTTCAACCGCTCCTAGAGCTAATTTTACATTTTTTTCGCCGTTTGGCGTCAAAGAATAGTCGTTTACGGGATAATTCCACCAAATTCCGACTTCGCGACCAAAAATTTTATTAACTTCGGCAAGTTCTTCGTCAGTTATTCCGTCACAAACGACACCGCGTCCGCTAAACAGCACAACAATCGAAGAATCGAGATTTTCGGCTAAATCTTTTGTGTAAGGCTTAATTTTCTTTCCTTTTTGCATATCTTCGGAAAAATATTCGGTTGGAACGGTGATAATCGGTGCAATATCTCTGTATTTTTCATTCAAATTCTTTTGCAAGCGGTTTAAAAATTTTGCGTGCTCTTTACCGTCTTCATGATGTCTACCTTTATCGTCTTTTAAATCGTCAAAGAAAATAGCAAAATCCCGAACGCCGATTTTATACATAGTGTCAAGCTTATTTAGCAACAAATTAAAATCTTCGTCGCCTTTTTTGCCATTATAATTTAAATCTAGCCCAGGAGATACGGCAAAAATAAATCTTACGTTATTTTTTTTAGCCACAGCAACTAATTGGCGCATTTCGTTTAATTTTTCTGCAGGATAGGGCGTGCGCCACTTTTCGCGGTGAAAAGGATCGTCTTTAGGCGCGTAAATGTAAGCATTTAGGTTATTTTGTCGACAAAAATTAATAATGTCGGCTCTATCGTTGAAATTCCAAGGCGTTCCGTAAAAACCTTCGACGACGCCGCGCAAGGGAATTGGAATTGCTTGAGCCGTGCCGCCGATAAAAAGCGTTGCAAAAAAAATCAACGCCACATAAAAAAGTTTCATTCTTTGACCTCCTAAAAACCATTTTTAATAAGAAATTAGCAATAAAATCTAAAATTAATCGTTAAAATTTCCGCCGATAAAATTATTATCATCATCCCAATCGCTAGGCATACCCCTGGCAATAATTACAGGTTTGGGCGAATTTTCCTGCACAAATTTTGAAACTGAGCCGAAATCTTCCGAATCAAAGCCGCCAAAGCCGCGGTTGCCCATGACTACCAAATCATAATTGCCGGTTTTAACAGCATTGACAATTTCTTCTGCAGGTTCGCCGACTTCAACGCGAATTTTCGTTTCAATTTCCGACGGCACGACTTGGCGCAGTTCGTTTAAAAATTCGTAAGCGGTGGCGTTTAGTTCGGAGGGAATATAGCCGCCCAAAGTTACCTGCTCAAATGCGGCGATATCTTTTTCTATTTCAATGCACATCATCAGCGTAATTTTCGCGCCCCAAGCCTGTGCAATGCCAATCGCCTGTAAAAGTGCTTTGAATGCTTGACCGGAGCCGTCTGTTGGCACCAAAATATTTTTTACCAAAACTTCTGCGCGATCTTCAGGCATTTGAATTCCCTGCAAAGTTTCTTCTTGCCGCGATTTAATTAAATCATTACGTTTAGTTTCAAATCGCAGGCTCAAAAGTATCACGACGATTGCGCAATAAATCATGAACGCGCCGATTTCCGAACTTATTGCCGATAAACTTGCGCCGCGCTGAATTATATCTCGCGTGAAATGAAATTCCCACGTCAACGGGAAAATATGCGAAGCCGTAATTACCCACGGCGATAAATGCGACAGAGGACTTGTCACGCCGCCCAAAATGAATCCGCCCGGAATAAATAAAATCATTCGGCTTGAAGCAATGCCCGGATTAGATGCCGTCCAACCGATTGATACGCTCATCATACCGAGCATTATCGCGTAGACGATTTGAATCAGCAAAAAATCTATCACGCGCCCGCTGAAAACTAAATCGCCCCACACGCGCAGGATTGCTAGTCCGAAAAAAAATGATACGACCATGCACGCCGAATACGGCAAAATTCGCCCGATTAAATCCCACGG
>CAJONF010000201.1 GCA_905236665.1 uncultured Selenomonadaceae bacterium
CCTGCCGTTGCAAATTCCGTCCACACGAGAGACGCTAACAAATTTAAAAATAAAATCGCCGCGCCTAGTGATAAAAATTTTTTCAGCGAACCGGCTCGTTGACGCGGGATAAAAAAATATAACAGCAGAATCGTTCCGTAAACCGACTTTGAACACGCAAGCATTATCGACAAAATTATCAGCCCGAAAATTTCTGCGCGTGAAAATTTTTCTGCGGACTTTCTTAAAGACAAAAGCCACGCCGTCCCTAAAAAGCACACACCAAAAGTCACCGCGTCCGCCGAAGTTGACGCCGCTTCGATTAAAAACATCGGCAACATTGTTAACAAAAAAATCAGTGGCTTGGCTTCAGGCAAAAATTTCATCGATAGCCAAACACACGCCGCCACAAAAATTAATCCGCTCAGCCCTGCCAAGTAAAAAATTATTCCTGCGTTCAAGTTCAAAATTTTTCCGATGAACATTGCGACAGCTTGAGGAAAATATGTCGGCGGCGGATAAACGCCCGTGTTTGGAATCAAACCTTCTTCGCGTTCATTAACGTTGAGCGGTGTTGATAAAAATTTTTTCAGCTCATCAATTGAAAATTTTACCGCTGTCGAATCTTCTCTAACGTCAAAAATAAATTCGTCAGGCACCAGTGACGACGGCACGTCCGCCGAATACATTTTTTCTATTGCGGCTTCGGGCGAACGATTTTTCCAGCCGAAATTTTTTTCAGGTAGTTGGGTTTTCAGCGGGCTAAGAAAAATTCCCTCCGAAATTTGCCAGGCGCGGGCGAAGTGCACCGGTTCATCCATCAATCGATAGGGCGGGCGCATGAATAAAATTATCAAGCCGAAAAATAAAAACACCGCGATAAAAATTTTTTCTGATCCGAAATTTTCTATGCGCTGTTCAAAATTTTTCATCTGATAGCTTTTTCAACTCCCGTTTCTTCAAAACTTTTCATCTCGTTAATCGCCGCCAATGCCGCCTCGACAATCTCAACGCCCATACACGCCGATTCGCCGTCAAAACCGGTGGGATTGCCTTCCTCATCGCGGTATTCAATCAGCTGTGCAGAACGCAGGATAAACGGTCGAACTTCGGGGCAAATTTCTTCCAAGTAGCGGGCGATAATATCTGCTGCGCCCATATCTACAACAATCAGCGTGGAATTATGCGCCGCCGCTACGATTGCTCCGATAATCGCGCCCGTCATACACTGAAAATTTTTCGGGACGTGCTGTAAAAATTCTTCTGCCGGATATTTTAATTCGCCGTCTTCCGTCAACAGCGCGTCAGAAAATTTATCGGCAAGTTTATCTACTAAAAGGTTGCTTAAAGCTGTCAGGGCGATAATCGGCGTATCAAAAGAAATTTCTTCAGCAATATTGCGCCCGAAATTGAATGCGATATTTAAATTTTCTGCAGGGTCAACGACGCCCAGATAAATTTTCATGCCAAAAGTTCTAGTCGTCGCGCTGAAGTCCATAGAAATATCACGGTGTGCATCTTTAGCTTTCGGATCGTAGTTGGGGTCGGTGAGTGACGGGCAATTTTCCATGTTCGTGAAGGCAAGCGCGGCGTGTCGAAGTTTATTTGTCGGGCAATCTTCGTTGGCAATGCCCGCAACTTGAATTGCAATTTCTTCCAAATGTCCAAGACTGCCTTTAGGTTTCGTCAAGTTGTCCAAAATATTTTTACAGTTATTCATCGGGCGGTCGTGAAGTTTTGGCATGGTTTGCAGATAAAAATTAAAAGTCCTGTCAGTTGCGGCGATAAGTTCTTCCTCTTCCTCACCCATAATCCGGATATTCATCGGATAAGTTCGCGGGATATTTAATTTCTGCGTGCTGAAGGGCAATTCTACTTGCTCCATGCGGTGTTCGCTTACGTGGAAGTCGAGCGGAATTTCTTCAATCTGAATTTCGTCGCCCAAAAATTCTTGCACATCTTCAATCGTGTCGAGACCTTCCACACCGTCCAAACCGAGTTGCCGCTTAAAATTTTCGAGCATTTCATCTTCCTCAACGAGTTCGCCATCAAAATCAGCGTCGGGACCGCAAACGAATATATAAACCAGATTGTCAAGGATTCTGGCGGCGATTGACGAGCCAATAGCTTCGCCGAGAGCAAGATCCAAATTAAACATCGGTTTTAAATCCAGATATTCTAAAATTTCCCTGTGACCAGGCTCCCTGCCGACGTGAGAGGCGATAAGGCATTCCGTTGACTGCGGCAAAATTTCTTCCGCAACGAGCGCACCAACCGCCGTATTAAAGCCGTCCAAAACTACAACGCAATTATGATGATAAGCCGCGATAATCACGCCCGCCATTGCTCCGAATTCGTAGCCGCCGACTTTTGTCAGCACGTCAAGCAAAACAGCAGGATTGGGCTGATTTACTTCTAAGGCGCGGCGAACAACTTCAATCTTTCGTTCAAATTTTTTATCGTCAATATTTGAGCCGCGACCGGTAACTTCTTCCGGTTCCATTTCGAGATAAGCAGCAGTCATGGCGGCGGCGACGGTAGTATTGCCAATTCCCATTTCACCGAGCAAGAAACAATTACAACCCGCGGCAATAGCCTCTTCCGCTAATTTTTTGCCAACACGAACGGATTGCATTGCGTTTTCTAAAGTCATCGCGGGTTCTTCGGTAATGTTCTTTGTGCCGCGAGTAATTTTTCTGTCAACAAGCCCCGGCAAATTAGAAATATCCGCGTCCACGCCGACATCAACGACATAAAGTTCAGAGTAAGCGAATTTAGCGAAAACATTAGCGGCGGCACCGGCATCAACAAGATAATTTTTAACCATGGAAGCAGTCGTTGCTTGCGGATAAGCACTGACATTCATTTTCGCGACGCCGTGATCTGCGCAAAAAATAAACGTGCATTTTTGAGATTTGCCGACCCTGCGATAAAGTTCTGCTATTTGAGTAAAAGTCATTCTTTGCCTCTCCTAACTAATTTTCTTACAACTTTTGCGCCTGCATTTTTTACACGCCGCAACGGCGCGACGCGAACTTTAATTTTGGGTTTTATCTCTCGTTCCAAACCAAAATCGCCGCGCTTGAGGAAGGTAGATTTGATTTTATCGGGCTTAAAAAATTTGCGAATCGTTTTAGCAAGTTCTTC
>CAJONF010000202.1 GCA_905236665.1 uncultured Selenomonadaceae bacterium
CTCGTGGCGATATTCACGCCGCTTTGAAACAGGACTTTCAGCCACGTTTTGGACGCAAAAGTTATCAGCCCGTTGCGTGGCTCCTGCCAGCTCCAATATTTTGCGCGAACAAAACCGCGCTTTTTTATTATGTCCTCGGCGAATTCGTAATGTTCGCCCGTGGTTATCAATTCGCTGTCCATGATTCACCTACAAATTTGCATACAGCGCGGCTATTTCCGGTCGCGCTTTCTGTTTTATGCGTTCAATGTGGGGTCGCGGTGCCATTTTCCTTGTCCCGTGTTCCAAAAATTTTTGATAAAACATTTTCGATTTTCTGCGCAAAATAATCCGGACGCCGTTGCCCTTGCCGCTTGCCCCTGTAAGGATTTGTTCCTGCCAATTCCGCCGCAAGGAGCCGGTATCAGGCGCAGGGGGTTGACCCGGTGCAGACGCCACATGACGACCATAGCTCCGACCGCCGCCGTTCTGCCCTAAAATCTGAACTGTGGCATTGCGCAAAAGATTCATCGCCCGCGTTGACCGCGACAGTGCCGCTTGATTTATATCCTGCACCATTTCTTTAACGACAACTTCAATGTGAGCCGCGCCCTGCGAAGGATTCATTTCAAATCAGCCCTTTCTAAGCAGTAGTAGATATACCACTGACCCAGCCCCGCGGGGTTGTCGACGGCTTGAACGAGATAGTGCTTGTCTTCCTTGATTAGCACATCGCCGACGTTCGCTTTGACTGCGCCTAGCCGCTGAATTATTTCATGCGTGATTTCGTGCTTGAGTGACGACCATTTTTCTATCTCTTTTGGCTCCGCCGTGCTTACCACGCCCAAAATTTCTTCGCCCGTTGCGGTGAATTCGATTCTCTGCCGCCCGACCTCGTCTATGCGCGTCTTTTTCTTCGCGATTAGGAATTTTTCAAAAATCTGCCGCGGTCGCAAGTACATTAGCCGCGTCTCCAATCGTGCATTCCTATTTCAAAAACCGGCGGGCGTCCTTTGCCGTCCGTGAACCCGAACGCTCCGCCTGTCTCTTCCGCGTCGACTTCTGCCTTTAATCGCGCGTAAATTTTCTGCCACGCGCTGATTCGCTGGCTCAATTTCCAATCCGCCTCTTTTATTTTCGTGTCGACTTCATAGGCGAACCGGTGCAAGAGACTTTCCACCAACCGGAATTTTGCGCGTTTGAAAGTGTTTGAACTGTCTAGCACTGCGGTTATCTCTTCATCTGTCAAATACGCAGTTTTTTCCGGCTCGCTTACGTCTACGTCGCCCAGCTCAAACCTTATCCGGTCTAGTCCGAATTCGCCGACGTTTAGCGGGTTGTAACTGTACGTCATCGCTTTTTACCTCGATTATTTTCATTTTTATCAGCGCACCGATTGATTTTGGCTCAATCGCCGATTCGGGCACCACCTCTCCGGCTGAATAATTTTCGCCCGAAAATCGGCAACCTTTCAACGCCCGAATCATGACATTAACCCACGCACGAGCCGCAATAACACGCTAAACAATCGCCCGTCTTTTGCATATCATAAGCGATTATTCCTTCCATAAAGTCCGTGTGACTGCCGTCGTTTTTCTCAAATTGGCTAATGGCAATGTAATTTCCGCCGTCAATGCGCCATGTGAACAGATAACCCGCGCTGGGAACGTCGACTTGCGGCGTGTCGGGAGCATAAAGCAACAACGCGCCCTTGCTGTCGCAGACGTATTTCATATTTTCCGGCGCACCAATCGGCGCGGCATTATAGGTTGCGTCAAGGACAACTACCTGGTCTACGCCGAAAATCTGCGCCAAAACATTTTCGTTGACAATCGCCGGATTCTGCGTCGTCCCGCTGTACTTTATCCTTTCCAAAATTGACGGATTATTTTTCAACGCCACGTATGTTTCCATACCCAACGCCAATTTATTTGGGCGGCGGCGTCCATTGCGGCGAATTTCCACCATGCGCTCATCGAAGAACGCCACGGGGTCTACGTCGCTGTTGTCAAATTTTTTGAACTGCTTAGCTGACGGATTCGCGCTTGCCGCGCCGGTCCATTCGTTTGTCCAAACGCCGCTTTTGAAAAATTTCGCCGCGAATTCTATCTCCTGGTGCTGAGCAATTTGTTCAGTGATTGTGCGAAC